>NZ_BSPB01000003.1:0-216895 GCF_030160815.1 Hydrogenophaga electricum
CAGCACCTCGACATCACGCGCCTCACGCCCGAGCAGTTGCGGTTTGTGGCCGAGCGCAACGGCGACACCGGCCTGGCCGCGCACCTGCAGGGGCCGCCCGATGCCCTGGCCGGCTGGCTGCAGGGGCGCCAGCTCATCGACCTGCTGCGCGCGCACCCGGTGCGCGCCGGGGCGGCCGACTGGCTGGGGGTGCTCAAGCGCCTGCAGCCGCGCCTGTATTCCATTGCGTCCAGCCCCCGCGCCGAACCCGACACCGTGCACCTGACGGTGTCGGTGGTGCGCTACCGTTTCGACGGCGAGCTGCGCGGCGGCCTGTGTTCCACCTTCCTGGCCGACCGCGCGGGCGACACGGAGGTGCCGCTCTTCGTGCAGCCCGCTCCGCACTTCCGTCCGCCGGCCGACCCGACGGCCCCGCTGATCATGATCGGCCCGGGCACCGGCATCGCGCCCTTCCGCGGTTTTCTGCAGGAGCGCCAGGCCACCGGCGCCAGCGGCCGCAACTGGCTGTTCTTCGGCGAACAGCACGCCGCCACCGACTTCTACTACCGCGACGAACTGGCCGCCCTGCAGCGCCAGGGCGTGCTGCACCGCCTGGACACGGCCTTCTCGCGCGACCAGACCGACAAGCTCTACGTGCAACACCGCATCGCCGAACACGGTGCCACGCTGTGGGCCTGGTTGCAGGACGGGGCACACCTGCGCATCTGCGGCGACGCCAGCCGCATGGCCAAGGACGTCGACGCCGCGCTGCGCCAGGTGGCGCAGACCCACGGCGGCCTGGGCCCCGACGCGGCCACGGCCTATCTGGCGCAGTTGGCGCGCGACCAGCGCTACCAGCGCGACGTGTATTGACGCGGTGCCACCGGGCGGGAACAGCGTTTGCTTATTACCCGATTTCATCAAGACTCCCGGACAATCGCGCCCCATGAGCATCAGCCACTACATCAAGGAGATCGGCCGCGGCAAGGATGGCGCGCAGGCGCTCACGCGCGCGCAGGCCGCCGACCTGTTCGGCCAGGTGCTGGACGGCGCCGTGACCGACCTGGAGATCGGCGGCTTCTGCCTGGCCATGCGCATCAAGGGCGAAACCCCGGCCGAGATGGCCGGCTTCCTCGACGCAACCCACGCGCGCCTGCAGCGCCTGCCCGACCTGGGGCACACCACCGTGGTGCTGCCCAGCTACAACGGTGCCCGCAAACTGCCGGTGCTCACCCCTCTGCTGGCGCTGCTGCTGGCGCGCGAAGGCGCGGCCGTGCTGGTGCACGGCACGGCCACCGAGGACCGGCGGGTCACCAGCGAAGCCGTGTTCGCCGCGCTCGGCACACCGGCCGCCACGGCCGTGACCGCACTTCCCACCGGCACATGCGCCCTGGTGCCCACCGACGTGCTGCTCCCCGGCCTCAAGCGCCTGCTCGACGTGCGGCGCGTGGTCGGCCTTCGCAACCCGGCGCACAGCCTGGTCAAGCTGATGAACCCGTGCGCCGGCCGTGCGCTGATCGTGGGCAGCTACACCCACCCCGAATACGCGGTGTCCATGGCCGACACCTTTGCCCTGGTCGGCGCGCACGCCCTGCTGCTGCGCGGCACCGAAGGCGAACCCGTGGCCGATGCCCGCCGCATGCCGCAGATGGACGCCTTCCGCGACGGCCAGCGCCACCTGCTGCAGCCTGCCCAGGAAGGCTCCCTGGCCAGCCTGCCCGACCTGCCCGCCGACATCTCGGCCGCGGCCACTGCGGCCTACATCCGCGACGTGCTGGCCGGCCACCGGCCCGTGCCCGCCCCCATAGCCCGACAAGTGGCACACATCCTGCAAGAAGTGCAGGGCCCCGCCTCCGTGCAGACCCACCGCCCTGCGGCGGTCAGCCCCCCATGAACACGCCCGCCACCGTCATCGCATCCGCCAGCACGTTCAACCCCGGTACCGTCACCCTCGTTGGCGCCGGTCCGGGCGACCCGGAGCTGCTGACCCTCAAGGCCGCACGCGCCATCGCTGCCGCCACCGTGCTGCTGGTGGACGACCTGGTGAGCGACGGGGTGCTGGCACACGCCTCGCCCACCGCGCGCATCGTGCACGTCGGCAAACGCGGCGGCTGCAAGAGCACGCCGCAGGCCTTCATCGAAAAGCTGATGATCATGGCCGCGCGTGAAGGCGAGGTGGTGGTGCGGCTCAAAGGCGGCGATCCGTTCATCTTTGGCCGCGGCGGCGAAGAGGTCGAGCATCTGCGCGAAGCCGGCATCGCGGTGCAGGTGGTCAACGGCATCACCGCCGGCCTGGCCGGCCTCAGCTCGCTGGGTGCGCCGCTCACGCACCGCGACCGCGCCCACGGCGTGGTGTTCATCACCGGCCACGCCAAACCCGGCGACGCCGGCACCGACTGGCAGCAACTGGCGGCCACCGCGCGCGACGCGCGGCTCACCCTGGTGATCTACATGGGCGTCTCCAGCGCCACGCAGATCCAGGCCGAGCTGCTGACCGGCCTGCCTGCGGACACGCCGCTGGCCATCGTGCAACACGCCAGCCTGCCGCAGCAGCGCCACGCCGTGAGCACGCTGGGCGAGCTCACGGCCACCCTGGCGCGCGAAGGCCTGGGCAGCCCTTCGGTGATCGTGGTGGGCGATGTGGTGCAAGGCGTGGCCGCACTGGCCGACCCGGCCAGCACCGGGCGCCGGGCCGCCTGACCACCCGCGCGCTCAGCCCCAGGGCATCACGCAGAGCCAGGCCTCCAGCCGCCGCCCGTGAACCGCGTGGCGACCGATGTTCGCCACCAGCCGGCGCGCGCGCTGGGCATCCAGATCCAGATCGACCACCGCAAGCGCGTGGCGGTGATCACCCGACGGATCGACCGCGAAGCGGGTTTCCCCCGTGCACAGGCCCTCCGCCAACGAACAGACGTCGTGGTGGGTGGCCTCCTGGGGCAAGCCGAATACCAGAACCCGATAGGGCGTGCGCATGAATGTCCATTTCCAGAAATGCGCCCGCTGTTGTCTCCGGCGGTCGGGTGCGACAGGCCTGATGGTTGTTGGGTGATCGGTCGCGGGCGCCGTGCCCGCAGCCACGCGCGCCCCTGATCCTGTATCGGCAGCCGCAGGGCAAAGCTGAGCCGCCCTGGTGCCCACCGGCGCGCCTACACTGCAGCCCATGCAGACATTTGACGTAGTGGTGGTCGGCGCGGGTGCGGCCGGCCTGTTTTGTGCAGGCGTTGCGGGCCAGCGCGGCCTGAAGGTGCTGGTGCTGGATCACAGCGCCAAGGTGGCCGAAAAGGTGCGCATCTCCGGCGGTGGCCGCGCCAACTTCACCAACCGCGACATCGATGTGCGCCAGCCGCACAAACACTTCGTCGGAGCCAACCCGCACTTCTGCCGCTCGGCGCTCTCTCGCTACACCGCGGCCGACTTCATCGACCTGGTGCAGAAGCACGGCATTCCCTTCCACGAAAAGCACAAAGGCCAGCTGTTCTGCGACCGCTCGGCCGGCGACCTGATCGACATGCTGCTGGCCGAGTGCGACGCCGGTGGCGTGGACCGCCGGCAACCCTGCGGCGTGCAAGCCGTGCGCCTGAGCGCCGACGGCGGCTACGAACTCGACACCGACCAGGGCCCGGTGCAAACCGCCAAACTGGTCATCGCCACCGGCGGCCTGTCCATCCCCGCCATCGGTGCGACCGATTTCGGCTTCCGCATCGCCCGGCAGTTCGGCCTGCGCACCGTCGAGCCCCGCCCCGGGCTGGTGCCGCTGACCTTCGACGGCGCGGCCTGGGCGCCCTACGCCGACCTCGCGGGCCTGGCACTGCCGGTGCTGATCGAAACCGGCGACAAGAAGAACCGGATCGTGTTCGCCGAAGACCTGCTCTTCACCCACCGCGGCCTGTCCGGCCCGGCGGTGCTGCAGATCTCCAGCTACTGGCAGGCCGGCACGCCGATCCGCATCAACCTCGCCCCCGAAGTCGACCTGCCGGCCGCACTCACCGAAGCCAAACAGCGTTCGCGCAAGCTGCTGGCCAACGAACTGGCGCAATGGGTGCCCGCCCGCCTGGCCGACGCCTGGGTCGCGCAGGACCCCGACTGGCAGCGTCCGGTCATGGAATGCAGCGACAAGGCCCTGGCCCGCCTGGCCGAGCGCCTGGCGCGCTGGGAACTGGTGCCCACAGGCACCGAAGGCTACAAAAAGGCCGAAGTCACGCTCGGCGGCGTCGACACCCGCGACCTGTCCCAGCAGAGCATGGAGTCAAAACAGCCCGGCCTGTACTTCATCGGCGAAGTGGTCGACGTGACCGGCTGGCTCGGCGGCTACAACTTCCAGTGGGCCTGGGCGAGCGCGCATGCCTGCGCGATGGCACTTTGAACACCATTCAGGCGCCCTTACCCATCGAGTGGCAATTTCCCGGCAGGACGCTATAATCCAAGGCTTTGCTGGCAAAAACCCCGTCGGCCAATACTAGTTTTCAGACGGGGAAAACCGCTGGTACGAAGGCCGGGCCCGATCTTCCCGACCCTCCTCTGCCCGCACCTTTGGAACCATTAGCTAATGACCACCATCCGCGTTAAAGACAACGAGCCGTTCGACGTGGCCCTGCGCCGCTTCAAGCGCACCATCGAAAAACTGGGCCTGCTGACCGACCTGCGTGCCCGCGAGTTCTACGAGAAGCCGACGGCCGAGCGCAAGCGCAAGAAGGCAGCCGCCGTCAAGCGCCACTACAAGCGCGTGCGCAGCATGCAGCTGCCCAAGAAGCTGTACTGATCCCTTCAGTCGCTTCGCCAGAAAACCCGCTCGGGACGCCGCAGCGGGTTTTTTGTTGCCTGAGCGCCGCTCCTGCCCGGTTCAGCGCCCGGCCGACAGGCGCGCGCTCAGCGCGGCCGCGGCCTGCCCCAGCGCGGCTTCGAACGCTGGCCGCAAGGGGTGTTCGGCGCGCCAGCTCGGGCGCACCAGCGAGACGCGAAACGGCACGCTGAACGCCAGCGGCCGCACCACCAGCCCGGCGCCACCGTCGCCGGCCAGTTCCAGCGCCGTCAGCGGGTTGACGATGCCCAGGCCCAGGCCCTGTCGCACCAGGGCACAGACCGACACCGCGCTCGGTGTTTCCAGCCGCAGCGTGCGCGCCACCCCCGCCGCAGCGAACAGTGCGTCCACCTGCTGGCGGTACGGGTCGGCCGGGGCGAAGCTGATGAAAGGTTGGTCCGCGAAGTCGCCTGGTGCCAGCACGGCCCGGCGCGCCAGGGCATGGCCGGCCGGCAGCACCGCCACCTCGTCGGCCACCAGCAGGGTGTCCAGCGTGCAGGCGGCCGGCGCCTCGGCGCGCTCGCTCAGTCCCAGGTCGAAGCGCTGCTCGGACAGCGCGGCTTCGAGCTGGGGCGATTCAATGGGCGTCAGGCTGACCGCCGCCTCGGGCTGCTGCGCGGCGAAGCGGCGCACCGCGTCGGGCAGCAGGGCGTGCGAAAGCGCGGGCAGGCAGGCCAGTTGCAGCCGCCCGTGGGCGTAGCCCTGGAGCGCCACCGCCGTCGCCGCAATGCGCTCCAGCCCCACATAGGACTGCTCCACCTCGTCCATCAGCGCCAGCGCACGCACGGTGGGCTTGAGCCGGCCCTTGACCCGTTCGAACAGCGCGAAACCCAGCACCTGTTCCAGCCGCGCCAGTTCGCGGCTGACGGTGGGCTGCGAGGTGTGCAGCAGTTCGGCCGCGCGCGTGACGTGGCCCGTGCCCATGACGGCGCGGAAGAAGTCGATCTGGCGATGGCGCAGCTTCATCGCATTCTCATATCAGATATGAATGAATGTCAGATTATCTGGCATTGCTGAATATGAATGAAACCGGGATCATCGCGCCCATGAATCCCTTTGCCCCCGCCCTTCTCCAGTCGCTGGCCCGCCAGCACGGCACCCCGCTGTGGGTCTACGACGCCGCCACCATCCGCGCCCGCATTGCCGAACTGCGTGCCTTCGACACCATCCGCTTTGCGCAGAAGGCCAACTCCAACATCCACCTGCTGCGCCTGATGCGCGAGCAGGGCGTGGTGGTGGACGCGGTTTCGCGCGGCGAGATCCTGCGGGCGCTGGCCGCCGGCTACACGGCCGACCTGAACGCGCAAGGCACTTCGGGCATCGTCTTCACCGCCGACCTGTTCGACCACGCCACGCTGGCCACGGTGGTGGAGCACCGCGTGCCGGTGAACGCCGGCTCCATCGACATGCTGCACCAGCTCGGCGCCGTGTCGCCCGGCCACCCGGTCTGGCTGCGCATCAACCCTGGCTTCGGCCACGGCCACAGCAACAAGACCAACACCGGCGGCGAGCACAGCAAGCATGGCATCTGGCACGCCGAGCTGGACGAAGCCCTGGAGGCCGTAAAGCAGCATGGCCTGAAGCTGATCGGCCTGCACATGCACATCGGCTCCGGCGTGGACTACGGCCACCTGCAGGCCGTCTGCCAGGCCATGGTCGATCTGGTCCAGCGCGCCGGCACCGACCTGCAGGCCATCTCGGCCGGCGGCGGCCTGTCGATCCCCTACCGCGACGGCGAGCCGCGCATCGACACCGCGCACTACTTCAGCCTGTGGGACGCCGCGCGCCGCCACATCGCCGAGCACCTGGGCCACCCGGTGCATCTGGAGCTGGAGCCCGGCCGTTTCCTGGTGGCCGAGGCCGGTGTGCTGGTGACCGAGGTGCGTGCGACCAAGCCCATGGGAGCCAACCACTTCACACTGGTGGACGCGGGCTTCTCCGACCTGATGCGCCCGTCGATGTATGGCGCCTTCCACGGCATGAGCCTGATCCCCGCCGACGGCACGCCGCGCGCCACCGCCGAGACCGTGGTCGCCGGCCCGCTGTGCGAGTCGGGCGACGTGTTCACCCAGGCCGAAGGGGGTGTCGTGCTCACGCGCGCCCTGCCGCAGGCGCAGGTGGGCGACCTGCTGGTGCTGCACGACGCGGGCGCCTACGGCGCGTCCATGTCGAGCAACTACAACAGCCGCCCGCTGGCCGCCGAGGTGCTGGTGGACGGCGACAGCCACCGCCTGATCCGCCGCCGCCAGACGGTGGAAGAGTTGCTGGAGTTGGAAGCCCCCCTGCGCGCCTGACGGCGCTTCCCCCCTCTGGCCTGTGGCCGGGGGGGACGCCCCTTGTGGCCGGATGGAGCCCGATCCACGGCGCCCTGGGGCAGGAGCACGCGCTTCGGAGATCGCCCAGGTAAACGGTTCACCCCGCGCGCCCGTCCACCTCTCCGGGATGGTGGTGGTGTGCGCGGGCGCAGGGACCCTTCGCGGTTGCCCTCGCGGCGAAGCGCAGGTCCGGTGTTGACGAGGTGACCTTGGCGCACATGGGCATCCGCCCGCGAGCGTGGCCCGGAGAACGCGCATGCCGCCACCAGCCCGGCGCGAGGTGAAAGGGTGAATGCACCCCGGGCAGAATGGGGTCATGAAGCACACGATACCTTCCCTCCCGACAACGGCGGCCGCTCTGCTCGCAGCCCTGCTGCCGACGGTGGCGTCGGCCGCCCCGGCGGCCTCGCGCATCGACAAGGTCACGGTCTATCCGGGCACGGCCCAGGTCGAGCGGGTGACCCGCGTGGCGGCCGGCGCGCGCGAGGTCGTGCTGGGCTGCCTGAGCACCGACGCCGACCTGGCATCGCTGCAACTGGAGGCCGACGCGGGCGTGCGCATCGGCCCGGTCACCGCCACCACGGTGCCACGGCAGGAAGCGCCGGCCTGCAACACGCACCCGCTGGACCCACGCATCGAGGCGCTCGAAGACCGCATCGCCCAGGTCAACGCCGACATCGGCGCGCGCGAACTGCTGCTGGCGCAGCTCAAAGGCAACGGCACGGGGCCGGGGGTCTACGGCAGCGGCCCGGCCTCGGCGGGCGGCCTCGGGGCCACGCTCAACCTGGTGCAACGCACGGCGCAGGAACAGCTTCAGCAGTTGCGGCCGCTGCGTCGGCAAGCCGAACAGCTCGAACGCGAACTGACACCGCTCCAAGCCGAGCGCGCCCGGCAGCAGAACCGCGGCCAGGTGCGCGAACTGGTGATCCAGGTCAGCGCCAGGGCCGACGGCGATCTGCGCCTGCGCTACCTGGTGCAGGGGCCGACCTGGGCGCCGTCCTACCGCGCGACGCTGGACAGCAGCGCCGGGCACATCGACATGGAGCGCCTGGCCCAGGTGCGGCAGACCAGCGGCGAAGACTGGAGCGGCGTCAGCCTGCGCCTGTCCACCGGCTCGCCGCGCGCGTCGGTGCAGGGCCCGCAGCCCCGCACCTGGCAGGTCTCGCCACGCCCGCCGCAGGCCGAGATGCGCGCCCTGAGCAAGGCAGCCATGCCGGCCCCCGCGCCAGCGATGGCCGAAGCGGCGGCCCTGAGCGACGCGGCGCCCGAACCCGACTTCGCGGTCCAGGTCGCCGAGACCGGCTTTGCGACCGAATTCGAAGTGCCCGGCCGCGTCGACGTGCGCAGCGGCGGCCAGAGCGTCGCCTTCGCGCTCGATGCGCAGCGCTGGCCCGCGACGACTTGGGTGCAGACCCTGCCCGAGCGCGACGCCAGCGCGTGGCTGGTGGCCGAGATCGCACGGCCGGCCGGCGTCTGGCCCGACGGCCGGCTGCAACTGCTGCGCGACCGCCAGGTGGTCGGCAACAGCGTCTGGCGCAGCCAGGGCGGCGCCAAGCTGACCCTGCCCTTCGGGCGCGACGATCAGGTCCGCGTGCGCAGCCTGCCGGTCACGACCTCGAGCGCGTCCAGCGGCTTCATCGGCCAGCGCAGTGAACGCCGCACCGGCTGGCTGTTCGAGGTCGAGAACCGGCACCGCACCCCGGTCGAGATCGAGGTGCTCGACAGCAGCCCGGTGCCGACCGACGAGCAGATCACGGTCGTGCGCGAGTTCGACCCCCAGCCCCAGACCACCCAGTGGAACGAACAGCCTGGCATCGTCGCCTGGCGCCAGCGTCTGACACCGGGGCAGACGGCCCGCTTCAGCGCGAGCTACCGCCTGAGCTACCCGAAGGACATGCCGCTGCTGGAGCGCCGCTGAGCCCGCCGGCTTGCGCGACAATCCAGGCCCGACTTTTCAGACACGGCTTGACCCCAAGCCCTCACGCCATGAGCCTCAAGGACAAAATCACCGAAGACATGAAGGCCGCCATGCGCGCCAAGGACAGCGAGCGCCTGGGCACGATCCGCCTGCTGACCGCTGCCATGAAGCAAAAGGAAGTGGACGAGCGCATCGAGCTGGACGACGCGGCCGTGATCGCCGTCATCGACAAGATGGTCAAACAGCGCAAGGACTCGATCACCGCCTTCGAACAGGGCGGTCGCGCCGATCTGGCCGCCAAGGAAGCGGCCGAACTGACGGTGCTGGAAGCCTACCTGCCGGCGCGCCTGTCGGCCGACGCCATCGCCGCCGAGGTCAAGGCCATCGTGGCCGAGGTGGGTGCCAAGGGCCCGGGCGACATGGGCAAGGTCATGGGCGCCGTCAAGGCCCGGCTGGCCGGCAAGGCCGACATGGGCCAGGTGTCGGCCGCCGTCAAGGCCGCGCTGGCGGGCTAAAGGGCACTTTGACGGGCGGGCTGGCCTCGGCGAGGTCGGGAAACGCACCGTTCAGGCACCGCCCCCCAGTGTGCGGCTGGGTTCCCGCGTTCGCAGGATGACGGGAGTTGCACGCCCGCCCCCCACGCAGCAGGAGCGCGTGGGTGCCCGTCTTCAGCTCCCCGCCACCTTCATCCGGTTGACCAGGATCGAGCCCACCGTCTTGGCGCCGTAGTTGTAGGCATCGGCACCGACCGCTTCGATGCCGAGCAGCATGTCCTTGAGGTTGCCGGCGATGGTGATCTCCTGCACCGGGAAGGCGATTTCGCCGTTCTCCACCCAGTAGCCCGAGGCGCCGCGCGAGTAGTCCCCCGTCACGTAGTTGACGCCCTGGCCCATCAGTTCGGTGACGAACAGGCCGCGGCCCAGTTTTTTCAGCATCGCGGGCAGGTCGTCACCCGGCTGGGTCAGGCGGCTGGTGAGCGTGAGGTTGTGCGAACCGCCCGCGTTGCCGGTGGTGCGCATGCCCAGCTTGCGTGCCGAATAGGTGGACAGAAAGTAGCCCTGCACCTTGCCGGCGCTGAGCACCTTGCGCCGCACGGTGCGCACGCCCTCGTCGTCGAACGGGGCGCTGCCCTTGCCGTTGCGCAGGTGCGGCTCTTCCAGAATGTCGAGGTGCTTGGCCATCACCCGCTTGCCCAGGCTGTCGCCCAGGAAAGTGGTCTTGCGGTAGAGCGCGCCGCCGCTGGTGGCCTGCACATAGGCGCCCAGCAGGCCGGCCGCCAGCGGGGATTCGAACAGTACCGGGCATTCGGTGGTGGCGATCTTGCGGCCGTTCAGGCGCGACAGCGCGCGCTCGGCGGCGTAGCGGCCCACCGCCGCCGGGCTGGCCAGTTCCTCGGGCGCCCGCATGGAGCTGTACCAGTAATCGCGCTGCATGTGTTCGCCCTTGCCGGCGATCGGCGCCACCGACAGGCTGTGGCGCGAGCTGGCGTAACCGCCGCTGAAGATGCCGGGTTGACCGCGCTCGCCGCCGCGCATGTGGGCGGTGAAAAAGTGCGACTGCTGCGCCGACACGCTGGCACCTTCGCTGTTGGTGATCTTGCGGCTGGTGGCGAAGGCTGCCGCTTCGCATTCGAGCGCCAGGTGCACCGCTTCGTCGGACGTGATCGCCCAGGGGTGGAACAGATCCAGATCGGGGTAGCTGTCGGCCACATCCTGCGCATCGGGCAGGCCAGCCACCGGATCTTCGGCGGTGAAGCGGGCGATGTCGTAGGCGGCCTGCACCGTGCGGCGCACCGCGTCGGGCGAAAAATCCGAGCTGGAGGCATTGCCCCGGCGGCGGCCGAGATAGACGGTCACACCCAGCGACTTGTCGCGGTTGCGCTCGACGTTCTCCAGATCGCCCTTGCGCACGCCCACGTTCAGCCCAGCCCCCTCGGAGGCTTCGGCAGCCGCGTCGGAGGCGCCAAGCTGGCGGGCATGGGCCAGGGCCAGATCCACCACCTCCTCGAACTGGGCGCGCGAATACTGGAAGCCCGACAGCGGGCGGGCGGGATCGGCGGGCACATGGCCCTGGGGCGTACGGGTGCTTTTCATGTCGGCGGCTATGATACTTGCCGCCCTTTTCCCCCTTTGCCATGTCCCGTAAATCCACCAAAGGCTATTTTGTTCGCGGCCAGTTCGTCGCGGCCGGCAGCGAGCTCGACCAGGAACTCAAGCGCGAGCTCAAGGGTTCGGTCGACATGAGCAAGACCGACCTGAAGAAACACAGCGACCACCTGCAAGCGCTGGGCGAGAGCCTGCTCACGCTGCGCAGCGACCTGATGGCGCGCCTGCGCGAAGCGCACGAAGACGTCAACGACAAACTCATCGACGCGCTGGAGGATGCGAAACGCATCACCAACTTCGAAGGCCGGCGCCGGCAGATGCAGTTCATCGGCAAGCTGATGCGCAAGCTCGGCGACGAGACCATCGCCGCCATCGAGGCCACGCTGGAAGAGCAGCGCAAGCCCTCGGCCCAGGAAACCCTGCGGCTGCACCAGGCCGAGCAGTGGCGCGACCGCCTGCTGGCCGACGACGGCGCGCTGACCGACTGGCTGCAGGCCCACCCTGAAGCCGACGTGCAGCACCTGCGGGCGCTGATCCGCCAGGCGCGCAAGGACGCCCAGGCGATCAAGGAACGGCCGGGCGAAGCGGCCCGGCACGGCAAGGCCTACCGCGAGATCTTCCAGCTCGTGCGCGCCACGTTCGCGGGTGAAGACGGCAACGATCACCAGCCCGACGACCCGGTGGAACCCGCATGAGCGATTCCACACCCCCGTCCTGCGAACCGGTACGCATCGGCATCGTCTCCATCAGCGACCGCGCCAGCACCGGGGTCTACGAAGACAAGGGCCTGCCGGCGCTGCAGGACTGGCTCACGCGCGCACTGCACAACCCCGTCACCTTCGAGCCGCGCTTGATCCCCGACGAGCAGGCCCTCATCAGCCAGACCCTGATCGAGCTGGTGGACGCCGGCTGCGCACTGGTGCTCACCACCGGCGGCACCGGCCCGGCCCTGCGCGACGTCACCCCCGAAGCCACGCTGGCCGTTGCGCACAAGGAAATGCCCGGCTTCGGTGAACAGATGCGCCAGATCAGCCTGGCCTTCGTGCCCACCGCCATCCTGTCGCGCCAGGTGGCGGTGATCCGCGAACGCAGTCTCATCATCAACCTGCCCGGTCAGCCCAAAGCCATCGCGGAAACGCTGGAAGGCCTGAAAAACCCCGACGGCAGCCCCCGGGTCAACGGCATCTTCGCCGCCGTGCCCTACTGCATCGACCTCATCGGCGGCCCCTACCTCGAAACACGCGACGAGGTGTGCAAGGCCTTCCGGCCGAAGAATGCCGTGCGACCAGCGCGGTGACCGCCGCACAGCCCTGCGCACCCACACCTGACGCCTTCATAAAAACACTGGGAGGAATGCGTGCCTGTCTATCGCTGCAACCAATGTGGCCACATCAGTGAATCCGGCGTGGCAGGCACCCAGGTGCCGTGCGCCCGCTGCCAGACACCCTGCGCCGTGTTCGACACGGCTTTCTATATCGGCAAACTGATCGAGCGCTATGCTGCCGCCGTTCGGGAAATCAAAGCCCTGCAGGCCGACGACCCCAAAGGCGACGAAGCGGATGCACCACCGCCGGCCAACCCCAGCGCAGTCGGTGGCGACATGGACGCAGGCAACCTCGCCACGGCGGCCCAGCATGCCCCCATCGAAAAATGGCTTGCCAGCCGGCAGATCGAAGCGCAGTTCGACTACGAAAACGTCGATACCAGCGGCTACTTCGACGAGGCCGCCCAACAGATCGGGCGCGGGTATGCCTTGTTCGGTGAACTGCTGCAACGTGTCGCGTGGTCGTACCGCAAGAGCCACACCGGCCTGAACATCGACCTGTCCGGTGTCAGCCAGAAGGATCTGCAGACGATCACGAACTTCTGCCGCCAGCTCTACAGCCACGCGCTGTTTTCGCGCTACTTCTACCAGAAGCAGGAGAAGGTGCTGCGGCTCTCGCTCCAGCAAGCCCCAAAAGTGCGGCAGTTCTTCGAGGGCACGTGGCTGGAATGGTTTGCGCTGCTCGAAGTGCTGGATGTGTTGCGCGAACGAAAAACCCCGTTTGCCTGCGCCCGGGGAGTCAAGGTGGTCTTCCCCAACGAAGACCTGCACGAGCTGGACGTGATCGCGCTCCCCCATTCGCAGTCCCCGATCTGCATCGAGTGCAAGAGCGGTGAATTCCGGCGCGACATCGACAAGTACCAGCGCCTGCGCAAGCGGCTGGGCATCGAGCGCAACCGCTTCATCGTGTGCAGCACGGACATCTCGGAGGAACAGGCCACCAGCCTCTCCGCCATGTACGACCTGACGTTTGTGAACCTCGCCTCGCTGCCCAGGCACTTGCGCCACCTCATCTGACGAGACCGACCTCAAGACCATGAACATCACCAAAGACACCGTCGTCACCCTCACCTTCCGCGCCAAGGACACCAGCGGCAAGCTGCTGGAAGACGGCAAGACGCCCCGCAGCTACCTGCATGGCGGCTATGGCAACACGCTCGAAGGCATCGAAAAGGCGCTGGAAGGCCAGGCCGCCGGCTACCAGGTCAGCGTGACGCTGGCGCCGGCCGATGCCTTTGGCGAGCGCGACGAATCGCTGGTCACGACCATTCCCAAGACCCAGTTTCCGCCCGGCGTAAAGGTCGGTGGCCAGCTGCGCGGCACCGACGACCAGGGCCGGGAAACGGTGTTCAACGTGGTCAAGATCAAGGGCCCGGTCGTGCACCTGGATGGCAACCACCCGCTGGCCGGCCAGACGCTGCAGTTCGACCTGCAGGTGCTTGACGTGCGGGCGGCCTCGCCCGAAGAGGTTGCCCACGGCCACGCCCACGGCGCGCACGGCCACCATCATTGAGCGCCACCGCCGACGGCCACCAGCACAGCCTGCGCGCCTACGTTGATTTTCCGGAAGCGGTGCCCCCCGGCGGTGCGCCAGTTTCCGCGCCGCAGCGACTGCGGGCGTGGTTCGACAACCCCACAGAAATCCTCACCGCCCGGGTGCCCGGCGAGGTGCCCGCCGTGCTGGCGGCGGTTGAGCGCCACGCCCGGGCCGGCCGCTGGTGCGTGGGCGGCCTGGCCTACGAGGCGGCAACCACCTTCGACCCGGCCCTGACCACCCACGCGCCCACGCCCGGTACACCGCTGGCGTGGTTTGGCGTGTTCGATGCCCCAGCCGGCACCGCCTTGCCGGCGGAAGCCGCCCATATCCCTCGCCAGGCCCGCTGGGGCTTCGAAACCACCCGCGACGCCTACCTGCGCGATGCCGCCCGTGCCCAGTTGGCCATGGCCAGCGGCGAGGCCTACCAGATCAACCTCACCACGGGTCTGCAGGGGGCGCTGCACGGCGCTCCGCTCGACTGGATGCACGCGCTGCGCGCCGGCCAGCCCGACGGCTACCTGCTGTGGCTCGATGGCGGCCCGCTGCAGGTGCTGAGCGCCTCGCCCGAGCTGTTCTTCGACTGGCGCCCCGGCGCCGCAGACGGAGCCAACGGCGGTGGCACCCTGACGTGCAAACCGATGAAAGGAACGGCCGCGCGCGACGCCGACCCGGCGCGCGACCGGGCTGCGCGCGACGCGCTGCTGGCCAGCGACAAAGAGCGCGCCGAGAACGTGATGATCGTGGACCTGCTGCGCAACGACCTGGGCCGACTCGCACCGCCCGGCGCGGTGCGCGTGCAGCGCCTGTTCGAGGCCGAGGCCTGGCCCACGGTATGGCAAATGACCTCCACCGTCACCGCCCAGGCGCGCGCCGGTACCGGCCTGGTGGAGGTTTTCCAGGCGCTGTTTCCCTGTGGCTCCATCACCGGCACCCCCAAGGCGCGGGCGATGCACTGGATCCGCACGCTGGAAGACCGCCCGCGTGGCTTTTACTGCGGCGCCCTGGGGGTGGTGCGCCCCGGTGGCCACGCCACGTTCAACGTGCCGATCCGCACCCTGGTGCTGCAACCACCCCCGCCCGAAGCCGCCGCCCGCCCGACCGCCACCACCGGCCCCTGGCTGGCCCGCTACGGCGTGGGCAGTGGCCTCACCGTCTACGCCCAAGGCCCCGCCGAATGGGAGGAGCTCATGGCCAAAAGCCTCATCGTCCACCGCGCGAGCGCACCGTTTTCCCTGCTGGAAACCCTGCGGCTGGAGCACGGCCGCTACGCGCGCCTGCCCCGCCACCTGGAACGGCTGGGCCAGAGCGCCCGGCACTTCGGTATCCCCCTGGATGGGGCCCGCGTGCAAGCCTGTCTGGACACCCTGCCCACGCGCCACGCCACCGGCCTGTGGCGCGTGCGCCTGACGGTGTCGGCCTCGGGTGAGCCGTCCGCCGAGTCCTTTGCCCTGCAGGACACACCGCAGCCGGTGCGCGTGGCCCTGGCGCCTGCGCCGCTGGAAACGACCGGGGCGCTGCAGGAGTTCATCCGCCACAAGACCACGCGGCGCGACCACTACGAGGCCCTGGCGCCCACGGACCCGGCCGTGTTCGATCACCTGCTGGTCAACGAACGCGGTGAACTCACCGAATTCACGCGCGGCAATCTGGCGCTGCGCCGCGGCGGTGAATGGCTGACCCCCGCCCTGTCCAGCGGCCTGCTGCCCGGCACCTACCGCGCAGAACTGCTGGCCGAAGGCCGGCTGCGCGAAGCCGTGCTGACCGCGGACGACCTGCAGCGGGCCGACGGCCTGGCGTTCTTCAACGGCTTGCGCGGCTGGCTGGCCGCACACCTGTGAGCGACCAGCCCTGCAGGAAGCAGCGCCGTGGTGGCGCTCAGAACTTGTAGTTCATGGTCACCAGCGCGCTGCGACCTTCACCGTAATAAAGCGTGTCGAACAGCCCCATGCCGCTGTAGTACTTCTTGTCCGCCAGATTGCGGACAACGGCCGAAACGGAGAGCTTCGGCGTGAAGTCGTAGCGCACATTCATGTCCAGCAGGGCATAGCCTTTCTGCCAGATGCTGGCGTAGTCGGACGCCGTGGGTGACCAGACCTTGCTTTCGTAGCGGCTTTGCCAACTGATGCCTCCGCCCACCGTCCAGCCGCTTCCTGCGCCCGAGAGCCGGTAGGTGGTGAACAACCGGACAATGTGTTCGGGCTGTGTGGTCATCGCCTGCGAACCATAGACCGGTGTGCCTTCGGCCGTTCGGGCATGGTTGTAGGTATAGCTGGCGTTGATGTTCCAGGCCGGCGTCAGACGGCCAGCGACCTGGAACTCGACCCCTTGGCTGCGCACCCCCTTGATGCCGCGATAGCGCTCTTCGTTGTTGCCCACGAATCCCGCGTACTGCGGCAGGTTGTCCTGCTGGATCACAAACACGGCCGCACTGGCCTGCACCCGGTCCTCCAGATAGTCGGCCTTGACACCGGCCTCCAGGGCCTTGCCTTTGAGCGGCTCCAGGTAGTCGCCGGCCAGGGTGAGCAGCGCCTGCGGCTGGAAGATGCTGGTGTAGCTGGCGTACAGCGCGTGCCAGGGATCGAGTTCATAGACCACCCCCAGGTACGGCGTCGTGGCACTTTCGCGCTGGCCGGTGGGTTCGCCCAGGTCCTCGTAGGAACTGCGGGCTTTCTGCAGCACCCTGCTGGCGCGCGCGCCCAGGATCACCGAAAGCTGATCGGTCGGCCGCAACCGCGTGGACGCATAGATCCCGGTCTGGCGCTCGGTCTGGGCGTAGTCGCCATCCACGGTGAACACGGGCTCGGGGTAGCTGCCGTCCCAGTTGAAGATGCTGCCGGTCAGCAGGGGGTATTGCCCCGCGTAGAGCAGGCCATCGGTCTTGGCGTCGGTCCATCGGGCGCCAAACGCCGCGTCGTGGCGCCGCCCGAACAGCGTGTACTTGCCCTCCAGGCTCGCGTACAGCGTGTTTTGCCGGCGATCCCCTTCGAAATCGCCTGAAAACAGGTACATGCCTTCCCCCATCACCGGGTCGGGATTGCCGCCGCTCGCGCTGGCCAGTGTCGAACGGTGCCGGCTGTGGTGGGTGTTGGCCTCCACCTTCAAGCGCCAGTCCGACGCCAGCTGCTGTTCCAGCATGGCAAACACGCTCTGGTTGGTAAAGACACGCCGGCTCCAATTGGCGGCCGGATTGAACGAGCGGCTGAAATCGGTGCGGGTACCGTCGCTGTTGAACACCGGAACGCCCGTCCAGGACGTCCCGCGCGGATCCAGGTGCTGGTAGTCCGCACCCAGCGTCAGGCGCGTGCCGGGTGTGACATCGGCTTCAACGATGCCGTAGAAAGCCGACAGCTTCTGCCGGTAGCGGTCCTGCTGGGATCCCCGGTCCTGCTGCGCGGCGGCCACGCGAGCGCGCACCGTCTGGTCGGCATTGAGCGGTGTGGAGAGGTCCGCTTCCAGGCGGCGGTGATCGTGGCTGCCGATTTGGGCCGTCACCGAGCCCCCGAAGGCTTTGGTCGGCCGCTTGCGCACGAAATTGACCGCCGCCGAAGGTTCACCCGCGCCGCTGAGCAACCCGGTGGCGCCTTTGATGACTTCCACCCGGTCGTAGAACAGCATGTCCAGGTTCGTCGTGCCCCAGTCGTAAATGCCGTCGGACAGGCGGGGCACGCCATCGTGCGTGAAATTGGTGATCGAAAAGCCCCGGGCACTGAAGCCCCAGCGTTCGCTGTCGGCCCTTTGCACGCTGATGCCGCTGGCGTTCTGGAACACATCCGAGATGCTGGCCGTGCCCTGGTCTTTCATCTGCTGCTGCGTGATGACGGTCACCGTCTGCGGCGTTTCGCGAATGGACAGGCGCAGTCCGGTGGCCGAAGCCGTGGTGGTGGGGCCGGCATAGCTGCCGGTGCCCTCGGTGACGGGATCGTCGAAAAGCTGGCCCGTGACGACCACCTCGGCCAGCGTCTGGGCACCGGCCTCGTCAGCGCCTTGCTGGGCCGCCACCAGCCGCCAGCCGGCCCCCTCTGGGACCGCCTTCAGGCCCGTGCCCGTCAACGCAGCGGCCAGGGCCTGGGAGGCGGTGAAATCACCGCGCACCCCCGGGCTTTGGCGACCACCGAGTTCCTCCGTGGAGAACGCCAGCAAGAGGCCGCCCTCGGCGCCCAGCCGGACCAGCACCGTGGCCAGCGGCCCCGCGGGGATGTCGTAATGGTGGCGGCTGGCCGGAATGGATGCCGGTTGACCGCCCTGGGCCTGGGCGTGCGCCCAACCGGGCAGGGTGACGGCGATGGTCGCTGCGGCGGCGATCAGGGTAAGCGGCGCGGCCAGCGCCAGCCGGGCGGCGTGCTGGCGCGGTCGGTGGTGTCGTTGCATGGGTGATCCCTCATGTCGGTGGTGGAAATGGGTCGGCGAATGGACGAAAACGCCCCACTGGG
The DNA here is from genome assembly GCF_030160815.1 of Hydrogenophaga electricum. Taxonomy (NCBI): domain Bacteria; kingdom Pseudomonadati; phylum Pseudomonadota; class Betaproteobacteria; order Burkholderiales; family Comamonadaceae; genus Hydrogenophaga; species Hydrogenophaga electricum. Next base: position 18,407 of record NZ_BSPB01000003.1, read on the forward strand.
GTGGCGCCTCACTTCCTATGCCCCGCGAGATGCCAAAAGGGATCAACTTTTTTGCAGGCGGCAGCTGTGCCCACCTTCCCGCCTCCACCGCGGACGGGCTCCGTCGCGACCGCCTATGGCGCCACGTGGGTCCCGGCCGCCTCCACCCGGACCCAGTAGCGCGTGCGGTAACGCAGTTGCACCGGCCGGGTGGCCAGCAGCATGTCGAGCGAGCGGTCGGTGTCGGCGACATCGTTGAGCGGGTAGGTGCCGCTCACGCGCAGGTCGGCCACCGCCGGGTCGCAGACCAGCCAGCCCGGGCGGTAACGGTCCAGTTCGCTCACGAAGTCGGCCAGCCGCATATCGTGCGCGACCAGCACGCCGCGCACCCAGGCCTCCTGGGTCGGATCGGCGGCGGTGGACGGGTGGACGGTGAGCGCGTCGAAGCTCGATTGTTGTCCGGCCTGCAATGTGAGGGCCTGGGCCTGCCCGGCGCGGGGTGTGACCTCGGTGGCGCCTTCGAACACGGCCACACGGGACGGCGCGTCGGCACGCTGGCGCACGGTGAAGCGCGTGCCCAGGGCACGCACGCGGCCATGCCGGGTTTCAACAATGAAGGGGCGCGCCGCCCAAAGGGATCCGGCGATGTGGGCCGTCTCGACATGGATCTCGCCCTCGTGCAAGCGCACGAGACGTGCGCTCTCGCTGTACACCACATCGACAGCACTGCCAGCGTTGAGCCACAACTCGGTGCCATCGGCCAGGCTCAGGCGGCGGCGCTCGGCGGTGCCCGTGCGGACGTTGGCCCCCAGAACCGCCCACCGGGTACGGCTGACCTCGCCACCGAGTTGCCAGGCGGCTGTACCCGCCGCGCCGCCCACCAACAGCAACAGCGCCAACTGCCGCACAGCGCGACGCCGCCCGGCGCCACCGGCCCGCGCGGTCTGCGCCAGTGCCACTCTGGCGGGCGTGCCTGCCAGCGGTTGCAGCCGCTCGCCCATGGCCTGCACACGCTGCCAGGCCCATTCGTGCTCGGGACGGTCCGAGCGCCAGGCGGCCAGACGCGCGAGCAATTGGCCACGCTCGGCTTCGCCGAGGTCGTCGGCCTGCAGCTCCACCAGCCATTCGGCGGCCCGCATACGAACCCCTTGAGGGATGTCGCCCACCCCGTTCATGGCACGGCCTGCCATGCGCAGCAAGGTGACCGAGATGGCCGCCGAAGCCGCCGGGCAGCGCTCACGCGCCATCTCCCGCTGCGAAACACACACGCACCACGGCGCGGGCGATATGGCGCTTGACGGTGGGCACAGACAGCCCCAGCTCGGCGGCGATCTCGGCCTGCTTCATGCCGTCGACCTGCGACAGCAGAAAAGCCTGCCGCACGGGCAACGGCAGCCCGGCCAGCAAGTGATCGATCTCGACCAGCGTCTCGAACAGGATGGCGCGATGCTCGGGCGACTCGGCCACGGACGCCGGCATCGCGGCCAGCGTGTCGAGCCAAGCCTGCTCCAAACAGCGACGCCGGTAAAGGTTGGCGGCCAGCCCCTGGGCAATGGTGGCCAACAGCGCGCGCGGCGCACGGATGTCACCCAGGGCCTGGGGCTCGCGCTGGATCAGGCGCACATAGGTGTCCTGCGTGAGGTCGGCCGCATCGAACACATTGCCCAGCCGACGCTGCAGCCACCCCTGCAACCACCGGTGGTGATCGCGGTAGAGCGTTTGCAGGGTCGGGCTGGAAGGCGCGATGGCGGATGAGACGGAAGGGGCGGTCATGGCGGCGCCCTGGGCGTTGAATGCCAATATGAGAATGAGGATCGTTCCCATTCATTATGACAAAAACGCCGCGCACCGAAGGCGCACCAGCCCGGACCCGCTACTTGCCGACGAGCTGGTTGAGCTTTTCGGCCTCGAAACACGCTTTGCGCGCCGCCTCGTCAGGCACGCAGTCGCCGGTCTTCACGCATTCCGACAGGCGCTCCACGGCCTGCCACAGCAGTGCGATCTGGTGCTCCTGGCCAGCCGCGTTGGTGATCAGGCTGCGCATGGCCTGCTGCAACGGATCGTCTTCCTGCGTCACGCCGTAGGCGCTGAACTTGGGCTTTTCTTCGGTGGTGACGTCGGCGCTTTCACCCTGCTTGCTCGGGATGATGCGCGCCGGGATGCCCACCGCCGTGGCACCCGCCGGCACCGGCTTGATGACCACCGCGTTGCTGCCGATCTTGGCGCCGTCACCCACGGTGAACCCGCCCAACACCTTGGCACCGGCGCTGACCACCACGTCCTTGCCCAGCGTGGGATGGCGTTTGGTGCCCTTGTAGAGCGAGGTGCCGCCCAGGGTCACCCCCTGGTAGATGGTGCAGCCGTCGCCGATTTCGGCCGTCTCGCCCACCACCACGCCCATGGCATGGTCGAAGAACACGCGGTTGCCCACTTTGGCGCCCGGGTGAATTTCGATGCCGGTCAGCCAGCGACCCAGGTGCGAGATGAAACGCCCCAGCCACTTGAGGCCATGGTTCCAGCACCAGTGCGCCGGGCGGTGCAGCCAGACGGCGTGCAGCCCCGGGTAACAGGTGATGACCTCCCAGGTGCTGCGCGCGGCGGGGTCGCGCTCAAGGATGCACTGGATGTCGGAACGGAGGCGGGCAAACATGGAGCCATCAGATTCAAGGGGGCGCCCAGTCTAGCGTGTTTCACCGCCGGGCCGCCCCCAGGTGAAACAAGCCCCCTCGGGGGGCAGCGACCCGCGCCAGCGGTGGAGCATGGGGGCAGGCGATCCACCGCCGGGCCGCCCCCAGGTGAAACAAGCCCCCTCGGGGGGCAGCGACCCGCGCCAGCGGCGGAGCATGGGGATCAGCGCTTCGCCTGCTGGGCGGTCTTGAGCATGGCCTTGGCCACCCCGCGGAGAATGTGGATTTCCTCGGGCGTCGGCACGGCCCGGTTGAACAGCTGGTTCAGGCGCGGCATCAGCTTCTTGGGCGCCGCGGGGTCGAGGAAGTCCACCGCCACCAGCGCCTCTTCCAGATGCGCCAGCATGCCGGCCACGGCGGCGGCATCGGCCACCGGGCGCACAGGAGCCGCGGGTGTGGACGCGGCAAAGCCCCCCAGGGCCTGGCGCCATTCGTAGGCAATGAGCTGGACCGCCGCCGCCAGATTGAGCGAGCCAAAGTCCGGAGCCGTGGGAATGGACAGGCACACGTGGCAGCGGTAGACGTCTTCGTTCTTCATGCCGAAGCGCTCGGAACCGAACAGAAAGGCGACCCCGGAAGGGGGCGCAACCTCGGCCTCCGCTCCGGACAGCGACGGCAGCAGTTGCGCGAAGTGAGCGCGCGGCGCGCGCGTGGGGGGGCCGAAGTCGCGCGGTGTCATGGCCGTGGCGCAAAGGTGGCTCACGCCGTCAAGCGCCTCGTCCAGCGTGTCCACGATGCGGGCCTTGTCCAGCACGTCGTTGGCACCGCTGGCGCGCTGCACGGTTTCCTCGCGGTCCAGCACATTGGGCCAGCGGGGCGCCACCAGCACGAGCTCGTCGAAGCCCATGACTTTCAGGGCGCGCGCCGCACCGCCCACATTGCCGGCGTGGCTGGTTTCGATCAGGACAAAACGGGTCAGCATCAGGGCACCTCGAACCGACCTGCCCCACGGACAGGTCGGAGCCGGTAAAATCCGGCTATTGTCGCTGCCCCGCATCGCCGGGAGCCGCTTTCCGCTCTTGCCCCTGCCCTCGGCCCGCTGCGGCCCTGTCAAGGAACACAATTCATGTCGTCCAGCCTCCACCCCATGCTGAATGTGGCCGTCAAGGCCGCCCGCGCCGCCGGCACCATCATCAACCGCGCGTCGCTCGATGTCGAAACGGTGCGCGTTTCGGTCAAGCAGACCAACGATTTCGTCACCGAAGTCGACCACGCGGCCGAAGCCGCCATCATCGAAACCCTGTTGACCGCCTATCCCAACCACGGGATCTGGGCCGAGGAATCCGGACGACGCGAAGGCAAGGGCCGCGAAAAGAACCACGTCTGGATCATCGATCCGCTGGACGGCACCACCAACTTCATCCACGGTTTCCCGGTCTACTGCGTGAGCATCGCGCTCATGGTGGACAGCCGGATCGAGCAGGCCGTGATCTACGACCCGACCCGCAACGACCTGTTCTGCGCCACACGGGGCCGGGGCGCCTACCTGAACGAGCGCCGCATCCGCGTCGCCAAGCGCACTTCGTTGCGCGAATGCCTGCTGTCCACGGGGTTCCCGTTCCGCCCTGGTGACGCCTTCCAGACCTACCTGCAGATGTTCGCCGACGTGATGCCGCGTTGCGCCGGCATCCGCCGCCCCGGCTCGGCCGCGCTGGACCTGGCCTACGTGGCCGCAGGCTTCTCCGACGGTTTCTTTGAAATGGGCCTGTCGCCCTGGGACGTGGCCGCGGGCGCGCTGATCGTGACCGAGGCCGGCGGTCTGGTGGGCAACTTCACCGGGGAGTCCGACTTCCTCGAACAGAAGGAATGCCTGGCCGCCAACCCGCGCATCTACGGCCAGTTGGTGAACATGATCGGCAAGTACAGCAAGTTCGCCAGCGCCGGCGACAAGGCGGCGGTGCGCCAGGCCACGCCATCCGCCGACACCCCGGCAGAGGCGGCCGAGCCGGCAACCCCGGCAGACACGGACGGCGACGCGGGCGAACGCCCTGACGCCCCCTTCTGACGCCCCTCAACCCTCGGCGGCACCCGGTAACCGGGCGGCCGCCGAGGGTGCCAGCGGCAGCGTCCACCAGAAGGTGGCGCCCTGCTCCGGCACCGACTCGGCCCAGATGCGGCCCCCATGGCGCTCGATGATGCGGGCCACGATCGCCAGCCCCACGCCCGTACCGGGCACTTCCGAACCGGCGTGCAGGCGCTGGAACAGCCCGAACAGCCGGTTGGCGCGCTTCATGTCGAAGCCCATGCCGTTATCGCTCAGGTACAGCGCCTGCCGCTCCGGATCGAACCCGATCTCCAGCCGCGGCTCCGCACGGTGGCGCGAGTATTTGAGGGCGTTGTCCGTCAGGTTGAGCAGCACCTGGCGCAACAGGGTGGCGTCGCCCATCACACGCGGCAAGGCCCCAATGTGGATGTGCGCATTCGACACGCCCGGCGCCAGGGCGTCCACCACCAGTTGGGCCAGGGTGCCCATGTCCACCGGCATGGGCTGCAGGTCGACCCGCACCACCCGCAGCAGCTCCAGCATGTCGGTGATCATCTGCCCCATGTAGCGCGCCGAGCGCTCGATGCGGCCGAACATGTCGCGCGCCAGCGGGCTGAGGTGGGCGCCGTCTTCCTCCTGGATCAGCGCCGCAAAGCCGTTGACCGAGCGCAGCGGCGCCCGCAGATCGTGCGCAATGGAATAGGAGATCGCCTCCATGTCCTTCATCGAGCGCTCCAGCTCGGCCGTGCGCTCGGCGACGCGCCGCTCCAGATTGGCGTTGAGCGCCCGCACCTGCTCCTGCGCCACCACGCGGTCGTGGATGTCGAGCAGCGTGCCCGACATGTACAGCGCCTTGCCACTGTCGTCGCGCCGGTGCACGCGGCCCCGGTCGTTGATCCAGAGCCAGTGCCCGGCCTTGTGGCGCATGCGGATGTCGCATTCGTAATAAGGCAGCTCGCCGTTCAGGTGCCACTGCAGGATGCGGGCCGAACGCTCCAGATCCTGCGGATGGACCAGGTTGCGCCAGGTATCGACCGTGGTGGGCTGCAACTCCTCCACCCGGTAGCCCAGCATCTCCGCCCAGCGCTCGTTGATGACCAGCCCGCCCGTCTCCATGTTGACCTCCCAGATGCCGGGGCGGGTGGCTTCCAGCACCCATTGCAGGCGCTGCTGCTCCTGCCGCAAGGCCTGCTGCGTCTGCACGTAGGGCGAGACATCGGTGTAGGTGCGCACCAGGCCCCCTTCGGGCAGTTGCCGGGTGACGATCTCCAGCGTGCGCCCGTCGCGCGTCTGGCGCAGGTAGTGCTCGGGTATTTCGGCGCCAGCGGCCTGGCCCACATAAGGCCTCAGGAACGGATCCAGCAGCGACAGGTCGGGACCGAAATCCCCGCGCTCGGTCTGGAAGCGGACCACATCGGCGTGGGCTGGCTGGCCGGCCAGGAAGGTTTCTGGCAGGTCCAGCAGATCCAGCGCGCGCCGGTTGTAGAAGCGCACAAGCCCCCCGGCATCGATCATCATGAGTCCCTGGCTCATGCTGTCGAAAGTCACCTGCAAGGCGGCGGTCTTTTCCGACAGCAGGGCGCTGGTGGCCTGGAACTGCAGACGGGCCCGCCTGCGTTCGGCATGGCCGCGCCAGGCGAGCACCAGTTGGCGCAGGGCTCCGATCAGCGGCTGCAGGTAGTCGACGTCGGCCTGGGTATAGCCGCCCACCCGGTTGGCCAGGCCGATCATGGCCACCAGCCGGCCCTGGGCTTCGACAGGGATCCCCATGAAGGCTTGCAGCGGCGCGTGCCCGGTCGGCAACCCGCCGGCGCGGGCATCGTGAACCGGATCATTGGCGATGACCACATCCCGCGTCGTCAGCGCATGGCCAAAAAGCGTCTGCAGGTTGCGGAACTCCATGCCCGCATCCAGCTGGTTGTCGTGCATCTGGCGCGAGGTTTCGTCCCACGCGATGTCGGTGATGGCGTGCACCTTGATGAACGGTTTGTCCTGCAGATCGAACTGCACCTCGCCAACAAAGCCGAACGCGCTGTCGGTCACGTCCAGCAGCGCCCCCAGCAGGCGGGTGAAGGCCTGTCGCTTGTCGTCCGCCTCGATGAAGGCTGCCTGGGCCTGCTGCACAGCTTCGAGAATGCGGTGCTGGCGGGCCAGTGCCTGGGTGGCCATCTGCTCGCGGTCGATTTCGGTCAGGTACACCAGCAGCAGCGGATCGGCGCCCTCGATCACGCGCATGTGAAGCCGCACGGTGAACGGCTTGCCCTCGGTCACCGCCAGACAGACATGCTCGAATTCAACGGAGCCGTCCCACAACACCCGCTGACGCTCGGCTTCGGAAGGCCAGTGTCCGAGTTCGACCGTGGTCTTGCCCACGGCCTGCCCGCGCGAGACGCCGGTCAGTTGCTCCCAGGCGCGGTTGACGGCCAGGATCCGGCCATCGGCCTTTCGGCTCAGGCTGGCGGCCAGCGGGGCCGCCATGAACAGCGTCTCGAACAGCCCGGCGTCCAGCGCCCCCTCGCCGACACCGTCTCCGGACAGGGACGGCGAAGCCAGTGAAGCCGGTGAGGTCGAAGATGCCATGCGCGGGGCCCCATTCAGAAGACGTGGCGTTCCCGGAACCGGATGGTCCCAGGCGCCGGGAAGCGGGCCGTCAAACACGACCGAACTGCTACAGTATCCGGTTATTTTCGACCCACCCTGACCGACCTTGAACGCCCCGCTGGACAAACACACGCCGATTGTGTAGGCAGGCAGATGCGCGCAAGCGCGCATCTGCCAAATTCTCTTTCACCGACAACCACTTAGGAAATCTACTCCGCTACACGCTGGAGTGCCCCATGGGCGTGGATTGGCATGGTTTGGCGATTGGATTACCCCAAAATTACACCAAGAAAACGGCCCGCAAATTGAGGCATATCCTGGTGTGTGGCAGCGTACTTGGACGGCGCTCGCCAGGGCTTCCGGCGGCACGCCCCGGCAACCTACGCACCTACGCCCGGGCATGCTGGAGCGAGTGTCCGAGACGCCCCCCCATGTGGCACTCTCATGCCATGTGAAACTGGACAAGACTCGTGCCGCTCCCACCTTCCGACTTCTATTTGGCCCACTTGGCGACGTTGCACCAGCAACTGCTGGCCAGCACCATCGTCCGCACTTATCTGACGGGCACCGGGGTGCGGTTGGACGGCATAGACCTGGTGCCGGTGGACTGCTTCGAGCTGCCGTTCGGCACCTTCTCCACGGTGGAGTTCGCACACCTGTTCTCGATCTTCGACGGCAGCCGCGTCCACCAGCAAGCCGAAAAATCGACCTCCCTGGATGACGCGCCGCCTGGGCTGTACTTCACCATCATCAACCATCGATTGATCGAAAGCGGGCACAAGAACCGCCTCGGCGTGTTCCAGCGCGAAGGCGATGCCATCGACCTCTACATCGAGGACATGCACATCGACCACTACTACCTCAGCGAGCACCAAACGCCGCCGCACCTCGGCACCCTCGCCTTTGCGCTTTGCGCCATCACGGCACACCTGGCCGGGATGGGTCGCATCACCTTGGTCGCTGCGGACGGCCAAGGCCGAAACACTCGCTATGTCGGCGCCAAGGTCTGGCCCAAGTTCGGCTTCGATGCCCTCCTGCTGCCGAATGAAACCGCAGGCACCCCGCACCTGGCCCACTGCACCACCGTGCAAGACGTTATCGCCCTGGATGAAGCCTGGTGGGCGGAACACGGCACGCAGCGCCGAATGGCCTTCGATCTGAGCCCGCACAGCACGTCTTGGCGAAAGCTGATACCCTATGCGAGTAGGAAAGTCTCCGAAGGGAGCCATCCATGAGCAAGACACACGCACAACGCAAACCGACTGCAGCGCCTGCAAAAGCGGCGCCGGCTGGCCGTGTCTTCAAGTTTTCGCTCAAGGGCATTCCGGTCGTGAATGCTGCGATGGAAGCACGCCTTGAAGCCGCGGCCAGAGTACCGCGCAAAGATCGGCACTATCCGGTGATGATCGAAGCTCCGGACGCCTGACTGGCTCCACCGAACAAAACCCGCCAGCAATGGCGGGTTTTTTTGTTCCGGACAGCCCAACCCCATACAGGCCAAGCCCAGTTCGGCCCCGCGCTACGTCCCGCCCTGGCCTGCCCCATCAGCAGGCCGCTTGATCCTGCCACTTGCTCACGCCCTGAGCCAGTCACGGTTCGCTTCCGCAACTGAAAGGCATCGCCGGGAGTGCCTCAAAAGCCGCCATCTAGATATCTGTTGTTTTATACAGTAAAATTGTTACAATAACTAGATGTAGCGTGTTGACCGACTTAGACACACTGCATATAGTGCCTGTTAGCACTCTTTGTGGCTGAGTGCTAATCCACAAGATCGGCCACTTGTTTTAGATAGGATCAATCGTGGCAGACAAACATCAAGTCATCTTCTATCCCGTCGGAAACGGCGACACAACGCAGATCGTCTTGTCCGGTGGCCGTCGTGTCCTGTTTGACTTCTGCCACCGAGGAGACAAGGCCGAAGACCCGAGCACGCCTGAAATTGATCTCAAGGCAACTCTGAAGGCCGACCTGAAGAAGGCCGACCGCGACTATTTCGATGTTGTCGCCTTCACCCATGCAGATCTGGACCACATTCAGGGCAGTACCGAGTTTTTCGAACTGCAGCACGCCAAAATTTACCAAGGCGAAGGCCGTATCAAGATTCGCGAGTTGTGGGTCCCTGCGGCCATGCTGCTGGAAAAAGCCGACAACGACCACCAGAAGGAAGAGTTTGTGCTGCTTCGGCAAGAAGCGCGGCATCGCTTGATCGAAGGCAAGGGCATTCTGGTGTTCTCAAAGCCCCCAGATCTCGCCGCATGGCTCGAACCGATCCTGAAGGAGCGTGGTGAGTCGGCCTCGGCCCGCGATCACCTGTTCGTCGATGCGGGTCAAGTCGTCCCCGGCTTCTCCCTCGACACGGACAAGGTGGAGTTCTTCTGCCACTCGCCCTTCATCAAGCACTGCGACGAAGGCGACATTGTCCGCAATGAAGCATCCCTGGTCTTCAACGTGCGCTTTCGTGCCGATGGTGCCCACTACGACTACCTCGAAGTCGGCGATGCCACCTGGGAGAGCATGGAGGACATCGTCAAGACGACGCAGTACCACAAGAACGAGGACAGGCTGGCATGGGATCTGTACAACATCCCGCACCACTGCAGCTACCTCGCGCTGAGCGACGAAAAGGGTGAGAAGGAAACCGAGCCCAAGCCGCTGATCAAAGACCTTCTGCGCATGGGCAAGCCGGACGCGTACATCGTCAGTTGCAGCAAGCCCATCCCCGACATCAAGGACTCCTACGCCCAAACGCAGCCTCCCCATATTCAAGCCCGCAAAGCCTATGAGCGGTACCTGAAGGAAGTTGGCGGCCGCAAATTCCTCGTCACGATGGAGGAGCCGAACGCCAACAAGCCGGAGCCCATCACGTTCGAAATCACGAGCGGCGGCGTCAGCTGGATTCGCTCGACGTCCATCGGCGCGCCAGCCGTGATCCTGTCCTCACCGCCGCGGGCAGGTTGATGGCCAGCGAATATCACAAACTGGCCAATGTCATCGAGATCGCGGATGCGGCGGCACTGACGATTCCGCGCGCCCGGCTGCTTCATGATGCCGTCGCGCGACAGCGCGATTTCGCGATCGTGCAGCTCTTACAGTACGACAAGGACGAAACGCCGAAGCTCGAATGCATCATTGTCGATGTCGAGTGCGACGGCGTTCCTCCGAAGAACAGCGTCGGCATCCAATACCGGGAACGTCTGGCTCTGTGCGTGTCGGACGATCCCAAGCTGCTCGTCGAGGTGCTGGCGCTGCGCAAGGACTTTCCGATCCTGATGCACCAGAACCAGGGCGTCCCAGGCGCCGCCGCCAGCCTCTGCCTGTACTTCGAGCCGGCAGCGGCCGTGATGCGTACCTGGACGCCGCAGAGTTTTCTGCGCCGAATCCAATGGTGGCTCGAAAAAAGTGCGCGGCGCGAACTGCACCCGGCAGACCAGCCGGTCGAGCATCTATTCTTCGCGACCAAATACGAGTTGGTCCTGCCATGGAATCTGCCGGCGCTGCGAAAGAGTGCCGAGCACCGCTTTGTCATCGCGCGAGGCCCCGAGCGTCCCGGAGGAGGCTTCACATGTTTCCTGGAAGCCGTCCCCAAGGATGCCGCCGTCAAGACCAGCACGACGGCTCCCATCGAGCTGGTGCTGCCGCCGATCGTGCATGGGTTTGTGGAACGCGATCCCGCGACCTTGGGGCAACTAGCCGACATTCTCTCCAGGCGTGGCATCGAGCTGCTGCCCATCTTGCGAGCAACCCTGCAGGCGCGCGTGGGCGACAAAGGAGTCGCGGCATCCGCCGACGACAAATCCACAGTTATCTTGCTCCACATCCCCCTCTGCCGCGCCGAAGGCGAAGAGCCCGTCGGCATGACACATCGCGCGTTTGTGCTGTTGACGGGTGGGCTGGAGCTCGGCGTTGCCACCGGCGCATTGTTCTTCCACGAAAAGAAGTACTTCAGCGCAGCCGGACTGATCGGTGAGCAGCCGGCCACCGACTGGCATACCCAGCCCCTGCTGCCGATGGCCGTCTTGCGCCGGAACGATGCTGTTGCAGCGAGGAAGCAGTCAGGCATCACCGACGAAGGTCCCCTCGGCGTGCTGATTGGTGCGGGCTCGCTCGGCAGCGCAATGCTCAACCTGTGGGCGCGCGCCGGCTGGGGGCGCTGGACTGTCATCGACAAGGACCACATCAAGCCTCACAACCTGTCGCGGCATACAGCCTATTCGCAGCACATCGGGTGCCCCAAGGCCTCCGTCGTGGCGGACCTGCACGCGGCGGCCATGGATGGGGCCACCGAGGTCACCCCGCTGGACGCGGATGCCAGCGACTTCAGCCCGGGGGCGGTCGCCGATGCACTGTCAGGTGCGAAGCTGGTGGTCGATGCCTCAACGACCCTGGAATACCCTCGTGCCGTCAGCGCGGTCGACCACTTCGCCAGGCACTTTTCGGCCTTCGTCACGCCGACCGGCAACGCCGCGGTATTGCTCGCGGAGGACTCCCAACGGCTCATTCGCTTGCGCACACTCGAAGCGCAGTACTACCGCGCCTTGATCCAGGAGGGCTGGGGAAGCAATCACCTCGCGGGCAATGCCGGCTCGTTCTGGAGCGGCGCAAGTTGCCGGGACATTTCGATGGTTCTGCCCTACTCGCGGATCATGGGACAGGCCAGCACTCTGGCCGAGCAGATCCCAGCGGCCGTTGCACAAGACGGCGCGATGATCCGGGTATGGCAGCGTGATCCGGTTCGCGGCGCGGTGGAGGTCCACGATGTGCCCGTGGCCACCGAACGTCCCACGCAGCTTGGCGAGTTCGCTCTGTTCATTGACGCGGGTGTGGAACAGCAGCTTCGGGACATGCGCACGAAGGGCTTTCCGAACGAAACCGGCGGCGTGCTGCTCGGATACTACGACTTCAACATCAACGCCGTCGTCGTGGTCGCAGGCCTGCCGCCTCCTCCCGACAGCAAGTCCAGCCCCGGCTCCTTCGAGCGCGGCGTTGCTGGCCTCGCGGAAGCGGTCGCCGAGGCCTCCCGTCGCACCGCTGGCGTCGTCGGCTACATCGGTGAATGGCACAGCCATCCGCCGGGACATTCCGCCTCGCCCAGCCGAGACGACCTTGTGCAACTCGTTCACTTGGCCCTGGGCATGGCCGACGATGGTCTCCCAGCCGTTCAGCTCATCGTCGGGGAACAAGATCTGCAAGTCTTGCAGGGTGCGATGAAATGAAGCGCGCCGTGTGGATATTCGCCAAATCGGCAATGCTCGGACTGACTCTAGGAATTCTGTGCATGCTGCACGAGGAAGAACAGCATGCCAAGGGAAGTAATTTTGCGGATATCGAGGAGCGGGGATGAATTTTGAGGTCGATTTCTTGCCAGTGGGCGAAGGGTCCGGAGACGCAATTGTCGTCCGGTATGGCGACGAGAACCCTGGCTACTACCTTCATGTTGTCGATGGCGGTCGTACCGACACCGCCGAAACCATCGTCAATCACATCAACAAGTTCTACCCCGGCTACCACATCAACCACATGGTGCTATCGCACGCTGATGACGATCACGCAACAGGACTTGTCGGTGTGATGAAAAAGATGGAAGTCAAGCATCTGTGGATGAACAGGCCATGGCTTTACGCATCACAAATTCTTGAACACTTCCACGGCAACTTCACGCTGCAAGGCCTGATCGACGATATCAAAGAGCGGCATCCCTATCTGGTGGAACTTGAGCGGCTTGCCAATGAGAAGGGCACCGTCATCCACGAGGTCTTTCAAGGCGCGAAGATCGGGGAGTTCACCGTACTCGCTCCCACGAGGGAACGGTACATCAATTCGATTCCCGATTTTGGAAAGACGCCTACGAGGTACACGACCGAAGCTGCGCAAGATCAACGCCCAGGGTTCTTCCGCTCAATGGTCGAAGCTGCGAAGAAGTGGCTCGAAGAAAAATGGGATATGGAAACACTTGCCGAAAACACTGTGACATCGGCCTCGAACGAAAGCTGCGTGGTGCAGTACGGCGTACTCAACGGCAAAGGCGTTCTGCTTACCGCTGACGTTGGTCCTGTCGGGCTAGCAGAAGCGGCCGAATACCATGCCCAGCTCGGATTGGCCAAGCCCAAGTTCGTGCAAGTGCCTCATCATGGGAGCAGGCACAACGTCACACCCACCGTCTTGGACGCGTGGCTTGGGCCCAAGCAGCCACAAGGAACTGAGATTGGTACAGCGTTCTGCTCGGTCGGTTCAAATAAAGACGACTACCCGCGTGGGCAAGTAAAGAACGCTTTTATGCGCAGAGGCTTCCCCGTTTACTGCACCCGTACGAAGTGGATTTCGTACTCCAACGGTCCAGGCCACCCCAACACGGTAGCGGCTACGGCAGAAGCATTTGCCAACGAGGTGGAAGGTCTGTGATGGACGTGTTCAAGCTGTTCGATGCCTACTCTTTGCGTGCCAGGTTGTTCCCAGCGATCATCGCGGCGGCCCCTGCCTTTGCCGCGCTGGCGCTTCTGATCTCATGGAAGTCGTTCGGGCTTTCAAATCTGGTAGCAACGCTCGGGATACTAGTGCTCCTGTTCGCCATCGCAGACTTCTCACGCTCTCGTGGCCGGGCGATCGAAGGCAAGCTCTACGCCAAGCACGGAGGCATGCCTTCGATCACCATGTTCCGCAGAAACGACACGACCCTCGATGCTGGTTCCAAAGATCGATATCGAGAATTTCTCGCAGGGAAGCTGGGCACCGCCGCACCCACTGTCCAAGAAGAGAACGCGGATCAAGGCGCAGCAGACGCCTTCTATGGTCAGTGCGGCAACTGGCTTCGCCAGAACACTCGCGACACCAAGAAATTTCCCATCTTGTTCAGCGAAAACGTTACATACGGTTTTCGTCGGAACCTGCTCGGTGTCAAGGTGTTGGCGCTATGCATGAACGTCATCGTCGTTGCACTCTGCGCGCTCATCCTATGGCAAATGTCGTGGGATATCGACACACGGATGGGGAACAAGACAACGGTAGTCTTGGTCGTTGCTGTAGCCCATGCCGCCTACATGCTTCTGGCGGTAAGTCACAACACTGTGTGGGATGCTTCTAAGGCGTATGGTCGAGAGCTTATTCTCAGCACTGAGGCATTCCTGACGCCGGCGAAGCCAGCGAGAAAGACAGCCGCGCGCAAGACTGCTTCTAAGACAACAACAGCTGCGCCGCCAGAACCTTGATCATTTCAGCAGCGCATCCAGCCACCGGATTGAGCTTCTAGAGGCGCAGTGCACGGCTGCTACCTAGTTCTTCTGCCCTCCCCGTTGAAAACCTCGGTCCCTTTCCATGAACGCCTGCAGCATGTGCGGAATCAGCGCTACCGCACCCACCGCCTCCCCATAGGTCTGCGCGTGCAGCGCGGCGTAGCGGTCAAGGTCAGCCTTAAGATTGACCGGGCACGAGAACGTGAGCTTCGTGCTCTCGGTCTTGGGCAGCGGCCCGAGCCGCAATTTCCTGGTCGTGTTCATCGCATTGCTCCCCGCTGGAAGAACATCGGCTGGTACGGTCGCAGCACCAGGTCGTGGTTGACGATGATCCGCACCGGCAGGCCCGGCCGCTCGGTCAGAGTCGGCTGGATGTTCATGTTGCGCCGGGTCATCTCCTGGCCCACGTGGTTGATGCTGTCCTGCGCGCTGTCGCGCCCGGCGATCACGATGCGGTTGCCGCTCTGCCGGTTCTCCGGCGCGGCCAGTTCGGCGCCCACGCCCAGCAGCGTGGTCAGCGCCGCACCGGCAAAGACACGATCCCAATGCCAATCGACGCCATCCTCCAGGCCGGAATAGCCGGCCGGGTCGGCGCCCGCGAGGTTGTCGAGCTTCAGCGAAGACGTATCCGGCAGGATGACGCGGTTCCAGACCACTTGCACGCGGCTCTGCCCGTAGCTGACCTGGCTGTTGTACTTGCCCAGGATGCGCGAGCCCTGCGGGATCAGCAGGAACTTGCCCGTCGCCGAGTCGTAGACCGGTTCCGTCACCGTGCCGATCACGTCGCCCGGCAGGTCGGATTTGATGCCCGTGACCAGCGCGCCCGCGATCACCGTGCCTGCCATCACCTGGTACGGTGAAGTCGGCATTTGCAGATTGCCGGAATTGCGGGTTTCCGTAGAGCCGCCTTTCAGGAAAGCCTCTTTCTGGTCTTGCCGGTTCTGCACGGCGGTCGGGTCGGCAGGCTGGGCCGCCGTCGAGGCTGGGCCAGCGGCCAGCGGGTCGAAGCCCGCCAAGACCGACGCTGGGCCGGCCGCAGCAACTTGCGCAGGACCTGGCACTGCGGTCTTGCCGGGCGTGCTCGAACGAAAGAACACCGTCGAAGCCGCAGCCGCTTCCGCCTCCTTGCGCCGCGCATCCTCCGGGTCATGGCCCGATGGCGCATAGGTCGGCGTCACAGGCTGCTGCGACTTCACGATGGCCGGGCCCAGATCGCCCGGCAGCGGTGGCCCCAGCTCGGGCACCTTTCGCGGCAGCTTGGAGTAGTCCGAAGGCAAACCATCCAGCCCTTCAGACTTCGAGACACGATCCACGTTGTACAGCTCGGTCTGCTCGCCTGCGCCGCGCCGATGTGGCTGCAATGACCAGATCGTGGCCCCGAGTACGGCGACCGACAGGCCGCCTGTGAGGATGGTCAAGGCGCGCCGGTTCAAGCGCGTGACCGGGCGCGGTTGGGCGCGCAGCGCCACCGCCTCGGGTGCGACCTTGCCCGCCTGCGGCGCAAGGTCAGGGGAATCGTCCTGGCTCATGGTCAGTTCCTCCGCGTTCCGTCCGTGCGCTCGATCCGCACCACGTCACCCTTGTCCCCGCCCAGGCGCAGCTCGGCAGCGCCAAACAAGCGATCCACGATGTAGTACGGTGGGCGGAAGCGGTAGTTCACCAGTTGCCCATCGCCCTGCGCGCCGATCACGAACAGCGGCGGCAGCTCGCCTTGCGCGATGCCCGGTGGAAACTGGATGTAGACCTTCTCGCCATCGTCGAAAGCGCGCAGCGGCTTCCACGGCGGATTGCTGCCGCTGACGGCATAGCGGAAACGGATCTTCTCAAGCGACAGGCCCGCATCGGCCGGCGCGGCGGCGCTGGCCGCCTGCGCCTGCCGCTGCAAGGCCAGCATCTTGTCCTTCGGGTACTCCCAGGACACTGACGCCATCCACGTCTTCTCGGTCGAGGTCAGTTCCAGCAGGTACGTCCTGCGGCTGGTGGTGATGACGAGATTGGTCTTGAGGCCCGAACGAATCGGCTTGACCATCACGTTGACACGCAGCGCATCACCGCTGCCGCTCGATGTGTCCCCGACGATCCAGCGCACCGTATCGCCAGCAGCCACCGTCACCAGCTCCTCACCGGGCTGGAGCGCAATCACGGTCACACGACCCACGGCCGCATAGACCTGGTACAGCGCGCCGTCCGTGAAGGGCCACACCTGAATCGCGTTGACGTAGCCTTCGCGCGTGGGCGCAATGCGCGCCTCAGCATTGGCGCGGGACACGCGCACGGTTTCATCGGCGGGTTCTGCGGCGGGCTTGGCATCCGGCATGGGCTTCATCTGCGCTGGCATCGGCAACACCTGGGGCACGGCCACCACCTCCACAGGCGCAGGCGGCTCCGGCAGCGGCTGGGCCTGCACCGGCTCATCGAGCGAAATGGTCGGCGGCGGCTTGCCCTGCGTGGCGCAGCCCGCGAGGGCAAGCAACATGATCGGCAAGGCGGATTTGCGGAAAAGATCATTCATGGCTTTGCTCCTTCGTTTCCTTCCAGTTCGCGGCTCCACGACAAGCCGTTGACGTAGATGCCCAGGGGGTTCTTGCGCACGCGCTGCTCGGTGCGCGGCGTCTGCTGCACGATGGACACCACGGCGTTCCAGCGTTCGGTGCGATCCAGCGCGCCATTGACGAAGCGCGTCTCCGTCCAGCGCACGTTGAAAGACGTGTCGCTGGCGCGGGTCACGGAAGTGATCTGCACCGTCACCGACTCCTTACCGATGCGCGCGAACGGGTCGTTCACGCGGGCGTACTCGTTGAGCACCACGGCGCCGTTGTCGGTCGTGTAGTCGTAGGCATCGAGCCAGTTCTGGCGAACGACGATGGGGTCGATGGACAGCGAGCGCACCAGACCGATGAAGCGGCCCAGGTGGTACGCGATCTGCGCATCGCTGGGCCGGTACGGCGTGGCCGCCTCGCCGACAGCGCGCACCTGGCCCGCGTTGTCCACCTCGATGACATAAGGCGTCACGATGGACTGCGCGGAACGCCAGACCAGACCTCCGGCCATTAGTACGGCCAAGGTAAGACAGCCAAAGGCCATGAAACGCCAGTTCTTCGCCTGCACGCGGGCCGAGCCGATGCGCTCGTCCCAGACCTGTGCGGCGGATTGGTACGGAGTAGCAGGCTGCGGCGTGTCGGCGTAGCGCACCTGCGGTCGTTTGAATCGCATGGAAGTTCTCCTTGGAAATCAGGAATCGGAATCACGCAGGCTTGGCCCCTGGCTGGAGCTTCCGCCGTCGCCGCCGCGCAGCGTGTGGGCGGCGGTCGTCGCGGCATGGGTGAGCTGCTGCCTGCGATGCAGGCGCTTGGCCCAGGCAGGCTGATCGGTGGATGGAGGCGATGCAGCGGCATCGTTCGCGCCCTGTGACCCGGCGCCGGCGTCATCGGGCCGGAAAGCGGCGGCGACACGCTCCTTCATCGAGCGTGCGCCTTCGGCCACCTTCTGCCCGGCCGCCTGCGCGCCGGTCTTGGCGACATTGCCCACGCCAGCGGCTGCGCCTTTGATGCCGCCGCCCGCAGCGGTAGAGCCTTCATTGAAAGCGGCCTTGACACCACGCGCGCCGCTGGCCGCGAGCCGGGCCGCACCGGGCGCCATACGCGCTCCAGCGGCGACGGCGCTGCCGACGCCAGCCGCCGCTGCGCCGACGCCAATGGCAGCGCCTGCGGCCCCGAGCGTTGCTCCGGCCATCGCACCGGCTCCAAGCTGTGGCCCGCCAGACACCAGCCCGGTCGCAATGCCTGGCCCGAAGATGCCCAGCGCCAGCATCGACAGCGAGGCCAGCATGATGACCAGCGCTTGGTCGATGGACGGCTCGGCCCCGGCAGCAGTCCTGAACTCGGCAAACAGCCCCGTGCCGATGCCCACGATGACGGCGAGCACCAGCACCTTGATGCCCGACGACACCACGTTGCCCAAGACCTTCTCGGCCAGGAACGCCGTCTTGTTCCACAGCGCGAACGGCACCAGAACGAACCCGGCCAACGTGGTCAGCTTGAACTCCAGCAGCGTCACGAAGAGCTGCACCGCCAGCACGAAGAAGCACAGGATGACGATGCCCCACGCGAGGAACAGCACCACGATGGAGGTGATATTGACGAACACCTCCGGGAAGCCCGCCATCTGCTTGATCTGATCCAGGAGGGGCGCCGCCGCGTCGATGCCGGTCTTGGCCAGCCGGCCCGGCTGCAGGAAGTTGCCCATGCTCAGGCTGGAGCCGCTGGCCGTCAGGCCCAGCCCGGCAAACGAGCGGAACACAACGCCCGCCAGCGTGTTGAAGTTGCCGATGATGTAGGCGAAGGTGCCCACGTACAGCACCTTGCGCAGCAGCTTGGCGATCACATCCTCGCCCTGACCGCTGGCGTGCCCCATCGCCCAGAACAACCCAGCGAGCGTCATGTCGATGACGATCAGCGTGGCCGTGAGAAACGCCACCTCCCCGTGCAGCAAGCCGAAGCCCGAGTCGATGTAGCGCGAGAACGTGTCGAGAAAGCGGTCGATGACCGATACGTCATTCATGACCGCACCCGTCAATTGCCGTAGAAATGAACAGTCTGCGGCGTGTACGGCGTACCCGTGCCCAGGAACCGGCGCGTCACCTCGCGTCCGCGCTCCACGGCCGCAGCCTGCCGGGCCAGCTCCAGCGAAGCCGCCCGATCCTGGGTGATCCGCAGCCGCTGCGTCTGGATCGACTGCTTGGCCTGCAAGGCCAGCAGCTGGTTCATGGCCTGCATCGCCTGCAGGGCACCCACGGCGGACTGGCTCTGGCCCACCAGATCGGTCAGCACGCCTTCGTCGTCCTTCAGGTTCTGGGACGCCTGGGCCTGCATCTGCATGGTGGTCTGCAGGCCGATCAGCGTGTTCTTCCAGCGCTCCTGCGCATCGCGGACCATCTGGTCGCCGCTCACGGTGGCGGCGTACTGCTCCGGGTACAGGCGCTGGAATTCCCGATCCATGTTCGCCACGTCGTAGGCGAGGCCCTTGGCCTGGTCGATCAGCCGCTGCGTGGTCGCCAGATTGCTGCGCAGCCGGCTCACCACGCTGGACGGCAGGCTCGTCAGGTTGCGCGCCTGGTTCATCAGCATCTGCGCCTCGTTCTGAAGCTGCTTGACCTGGTTGCTGATCTGCTCCAGTGTGTTGGCCGCCGTCATCATGTTCTGCATGAAATTGGAGGCGTCAAACACGGTGTCTCCGATGCCGAAGATGGCGTGCGCCGGCTGAACGACGCCGAGGGCGAGCAGGCTGGCGGCGGCCAGCGCGGTGAGTTTCGACTTGAACGCGGCATGGAAGGTCATGGCAGGTGCTCCTGTAGGTGGTCGGTGGTGCGAAGGGAATCCGGCGCAGGGCCGGAGAACGAGGGCAGTAGGTCGGCCGCCCAACCGAGGCCGCGATGGCGCAGCCAGGCGCCCGCGAATCCGGGTATGCCGGCGTCCAGCAGCACGCGGTCGATGTCGCGCTGGTTCTGCGGTGTGGAGGCGCCCGCGAAGGCCAGCGTCGCCGCCCCCAGGTCGAGGTCGAACAAGCGATTGCCGAGGCGGGATTGGTAGTAGTAGTCGCGCTTGGGCTGCGCGGTCGCCACGATCTCGATCTGGCGCGAGTTCAGCCCGAAGCCCTCGTAGATGGCTCGAATCTGCGGCTCGGTCGCCTGCGGATTCGGCAGGAAGATGCGGCTGGCGCAGCTCTCGATGATGGCCGGCGCAATGCTCGAATCCTTGATGTCGGCCAGGCTCTGCGTGGCGAAGATGACCGATACGTTCTTCTTGCGCAGTGTCTTGAGCCATTGGCGGATGCGAGCCGCGAACACCAGGTCATCGAGGAACAACCACGCTTCATCGAGGATCAGCAGCGTGGGCGCACCGTCAAAGCGCTCATCGAACCTGGCAAAGAGGTAATGCAGCACGGCCATGACGGCGGCCTTGCTGTGCATCAGCTCCTCCATCTCGAAGCACTGCACGGAGCCGGCGCCCAGGCGATCCGAATCCGCATCCAGCAGCTTGCCGTGCGCGCCGCCGAGCACATAGGGCGCGAGGGCCTGGCGCAGCGCGTTCGATTGCAGCAGCACCGACAGGCCCGTCATCGTGCGCTGCTCCACCGGCGCACCGGCAAGGCTTCCCAGTGCCGACCAGACAGCCACCTTCTCGTCGGGGCCGACCGCGACACCTTCATGCCGCAAGCGGCCTTCGATCCATTCAGCCGCCCAGGTGCGGTAGCCCTCGCGGTCGATGCGGGCCAAGGGCTGGAAAGCGATGCCGCCATCCGTACCCAGGTCGTAGTGCTCGCCACCCAGGCCCAGGATGGTGGCGCGCATCGAGCGCCCCATGTCGAAGGCGAAGATGCGCGAGCCGCGGTAGCGCCGGAACTGCATCGCCAAGGTGGCGAGCAGCACCGATTTGCCCATGCCGGTCGGCCCGGCGACCAGCGTGTGCCCCACGTCGCCGATGTGCGTGACCAGCCGGAACGGCGTGGCGCCCTCGGTGCGCGTGACGATCAGCGGTGGCCCGTCGAGTTGGTCATTGCGCTCGGGGCCAGCCCATACCGCCGACACCGGCATCAGGTGCGCCAGGTTCAGCGTCGAAACGATGGGCTGGCGCACATTGGCGTAGGCATGGCCCGGAATCGACGACAGCCACGCATCCACCGCATTCAAGGTCTCAGGGATCGTCACGAACCCGCGCCCCTGGATGACGCGCTCCACCATGCGCAGCTTCTCGTCGGCCTTCGCCGGGTCGGCATCGAGCACCGTCACCGTGGTGGTGACATACCCGAAGGCAACTTGATCGCTGCCTAGCTCCTGCAACGCCGCATCGGCATCCGCCGACTTGTTGCTGGCGTCGGTATCGACCAGCGGGCTTTCCTGCTGGAAGATGGTTTCGCGCAGCAGTGCGATGACGTTCTTGCGCTTGGCGAACCACTGGCGGCGCAAGCGTCCCAACTCCCGTTCCGCATCGGCTTTGTCCATGCAGAGGAACCGGGTTGACCAGCGATAGCCAAAGCCGAGGCGGTTGAGGTCATCGAGAATCCCCGGCCAGGTCGACGTCGGGAAGCCCCGCACCGTCGCCACGCGCAAGTGCTGGTCGCCCAGCATCGGCGCCAGACCGCCAATCAGCGGTGCATCGGCCAGCAGCGCGTCAAGGTGGAATGGCACCTCGGGCACGCCCACGCGGTAGCGCCGCGTCGAGATGGTCGCGTGCAGGTAGGTCAGCGTCTGGCTGTCGTCCAGCCAGGCGATCTCCGGCATCACGCCATCGAGCAGGTCGAAGAGGCGATCTGTTTCCGCGACGAAGGCGGTCAGGCGTTCGCGCCAGTCAACGCCTTCGGTGGGACGGTTTTCGTAGAGCATCCCTGCTGCGCGGGCGCGGGCCTCCTCCGGCGGCAGGTACACCAGCGTGAGGTGATAGCCGCTCTCGAAGTGGTTGCCGGAGTGCTCAAAGGCAGCGCGGCGCTCCTCGTCCACCAGCCACGACAGCGGCTCGGGAAACTCCGAGTGCGGATAGTCAGAAGCAGCCCGGCGCTCGGCCTCAATGAACAGCGCCCAGCCGGAACCCAGGCGGCGCAGCGCGTTGTTCAGTCGCGCCGAGGTGGCGATCAGCTCGCCCTGCGTCGCACTGTCGAGGTCGGGGCCACGAAACCGGGCCGTGCGCTGGAAACTGCCATCCTTGTTCAAGACGACGCCCGGCGCGACCAGTCCGGCCCACGGCAGCCAGTCGGCGAGCAGCGCGGGCCGCTGGCGATATTCGGCAAGGTTCAGCATAGCTTTCCCCTCACACGTCCAGCAGCGGCCGGTGCTTGATATGGCGGGCGAAGACCTGCATGAACTGCGGATCGACACGCGCACCCCAGACCGCCAGCGCATGGCCGGCGATCCAGAGCACCAGCCCAGGAATCCACATCTGCAAGCCCAGACCCACGGCAGCGGCCAAGGTGCCGTTGGTGATGGCCACGGTGCGCGGAGCGCCGCCCATCAGGATCGGCTCGGTCAGCGAACGATGCAGCGGCACCTCGAAGCCCGGAGCGAAACCCTGCACTCCTTCGTGGGCCGCGTTCATACGACGGCCCCGCCCGAGAAGCTGAAGAAGGACAGGAAGAAGCTCGAAGCCGCGAACGCAATGGACAGGCCGAAGACGATCTGGATCAGCTTGCGGAACCCGCCCGAGGTATCGCCGAAAGCCAGCGCCAGGCCCGTGGCGATGATGATGATGACCGCGATGATGCGGGCCACTGGCCCCTGGATGGATTCGAGGATGGATTGCAGCGGCCCTTCCCAGGGCATCGACGAACCGGCGGCCTGGGCCGTGCCCGCGAGCAGCAGCATCAGCGCCGCGAGCATCAGGCCTTGCAGGGCTGGGCGGGCCAAGCCATCCAGCCGCGCGGAACTGAAGTGGCGAGGAAGCGGATCTACAGAAATACGGAAAGCAGGAACGATCATCTGCGTCATGGCAGTTCTCCAGAGTGGCCAGGGGACAGGGAGGAAAGGTCGGACTGCGACAGCAGCTCCGGGAATGGAGCCTCCAGCGCATCCGCCAGTCGGTAGCCCACGCCATCGAAGCCGACGACGCGGGCGATGCTCTCGATGCGGCGCTTGCGCCCGCGCCCGGCGATGTGGATGACCACGTTGACAGCTTCCGCGATCAGCGCACGGGGCGGGTTCACCGCCACTTCGAGAATCAGTTGCTCCAGGCGCAGCAGCGCGCCCAGCGCGGAGCCGGCATGGATCGTGGCAATGCCGCCCGGATGGCCGGTGCCCCACACCTTGATGAGATCCAGCGCCTCGGCGCCACGCACCTCGCCGACGACGACACGATCCGGGCGCAGGCGCATCGAAGACCGCACCAGCTCGGTCATGGACACGACGCCCTGGCGCGTGCGCAGCGGTACGTGGTCGCGCGCCGCGCATTGCAACTCCACCGTGTCTTCGAGCACCAGCACGCGGTCGCCCGTGGCGGCGATCTCCGCCAGCAGCGCATTCGCCAAGGTGGTCTTGCCGGTACTTGTCCCGCCGGCGATCAGGATGTTCTGGCGCTCGCGCACGGCCCGTACCAGCAGGCCCGCCTGCGCGGCGGTCATCATTCCGTCCTCGATGTAGCGCGCCAGCGGGATCACGCCAAAGGCGCGCTTGCGCAAGGCGAAAGCCGGCCCCGGCGCAGCGGGCGGCAAGATGCCCTCGAAGCGCTCGCCGGTCTCCGGTAGCTCTGCCGTCAACAGCGGCTGGCCGCGATGTACCTCCGCACCGACGTGGGCGGCCACGAGGCGGATGATGCGTTCGCCATCCGCTTCGGACAGTTCCACGCCCATCGGCGCGCGGCCCGTGGACAACCGATCCACCCAGAGCGTGCGGTCGGGGTTGAGCATGATTTCCACCACGTCCGGGTCTTCGAGCGCGGCGGCGATCAGCGGCCCCATCGCCGTGCGCAGCATCTGGATGCGGCGGTCCAGCGAAACGGCGGTGAAGGAAGGAACGGCGCTCATACAGCACGCTCCTGTGCTTCGGCCGTGGCCTCCATCCGCATCGGGTCGGGATTCAACTCGTCCACCACGTCGCGCACCAGGCTGCGCCCGCGCAGCAGGTGACGACCGAGCTGTTCGACAAACTGCTCGAAGCGCGCCTTGCCCTGGGCGCGAGCGGCGTCCTGATGGGCCTCGGGCACCGGCGTGCTCACCGTGAGGAAGTAGCGGATGAACAGCGCCAGCGTCTCGATCTGGATGTTCTGGTCGCGCTCCATGCGCTCGGCGTGGCGTGCCAGGCGATCCAGGCGCTTGGCAATCGCTGCCTCGCGCTGGTCGCCAGCATCGGGCGACAGCCACGATGCGAGCGCCGCCGCGACGATGCTGGACTTGGACACGCCCTTGGTGGCAGCCAATTCGTCGAGCTGCTTCGCGTGCTCGGGCTGGATGAAGAGATTCAAGCGATGCTGGCTCATAGCGCGATTCCGTCGTCAGGGTCGAGGGAAGCCAGCCGGGCCGTGCGCTGCAGAGCCGGGTCGAGCTGGCGCGGGAGGGGAAGCGGCATGTCGTCGTCATCGAGCAGCCCGAGGTCGGCTGCAGGCGCAACGAGGTCGGGGTCATAGGCGACGGTTTCGGAAAGCTCGGGCTGTCGGCGTGGGCCGCCGTCATCGGCCGAACCCAGGTTCTCCAGGCCATCGACGGATGCCGTGGCCGGTGCGGCGGGCACGGCGGGAATCGCCAGCCCGCTCCAGTCGTCGGCGCGGGCCGGCGGCACGTCGGCATAGCGCCCGGCCGTAAGCGCGGGCGGCGGCAGCACGCGCCGCTTGAAATTGCTGTCCGCGTAATAGCGCAGCTTCTTCGCCTTGATCGGCGCCAGGCTGGAGACCATCACCACGGCCTCGTCGGGCGGAAGCTGCATGACTTCGCCCGGCGTCAGCAGCGGCCGTGCGGTTTCCTGACGCGACACCATGAGGTGCCCGAGCCACGGCGCGAGCCGGTGGCCTGCGTAGTTGCGCTGCGCGCGCAGCTCGGTCGCGGTGCCCAGCGTCTCGGAGATCCGTTTGGCGGTGCGCTCGTCGTTGGTGGCGAAGGTCACACGCACGTGGCAGTTGTCGAGGATCGAGTGGTTTTGGCCGTAGGCCTTGTCGATCTGGTTCAGGCTCTGCGCGATCAGGAAGCTGCGGATGCCATAGCCCGCCATGAAGGCCAGCGCCGTCTCGAAGAAATCCAGTCGCCCGAGCGCGGGGAATTCATCGAGCATCAACAGCAGCTTGTGGCGACGCTCGATGCCGTCGCTGCCATCAAGCGATTCGGTGAGGCGCCGGCCGATCTGGTTGAGGATCAGGCGGATCAGCGGCTTCGTCCGCGAAATGTCCGAAGGCGGAACAACGAGGTACAGCGATACCGGATGCTCGGCCGCGATCAGGTCGGCGATGCGCCAGTCGCAGCGCGAGGTGACTTCGGCCACCGTCGGGTCGCGGTAGAGGCCGAGGAACGACATGGCCGTGGACAGCACGCCCGAGCGCTCGTTATCGCTCTTGTTGAGCACTTCGCGCGCGGCGGATGCCACCACCGGATGCGGGCCACCCCCTTCCTCATTCACGAGGTGCGGCGTGGTCATCATCCGGTGCAAGGTCAGCTCGAAGGGACAGGCCGGGTCGCTGAGGAAGTTAGCGACGCCGCGCAGCGTCTTGTCTTCGCCCGCATAGAGCACATGCAGGATGGCGCCGACCAGCAGCGCGTGCGAAGTCTTCTCCCAGTGATTGCGCCGCTCCAGCGCACCTTCGGGATCGACCAGGATGTCCGCGATGTTCTGCACGTCGCGCACTTCATGCGCGCCGCGCCGCACTTCCAGCAATGGGTTGTAGGCCGCCGACAGGCTATCCGTCGGGTTGAACAGCAGGCAGTGCGAAAAGCGCGAGCGCCAGCCAGCGGTGATGCTCCAGTTCTCGCCCTTGATGTCGTGAACGACAGCAGACGCGGGCCACGAAAGAAGCGTCGGCACCACCAGGCCCACGCCCTTGCCCGAACGCGTGGGCGCGAAGGTCAGAACATGCTCCGGGCCTTCATGCCGAAGGTACTGCTGGCGATGCAGTCCGAGGAACACGCCCGTAGGCTGGTCAAGGCCCGCCTTGTGGATGTCCTCCGCGCTGGCCCAGCGGGCCGAGCCGTAGGTCGTGACGAGCTTGGACTGGCGCGAGCGCCAGATCGACATTCCGATGGCGACCAGTACCGCGAATAGGCCGCTGCCTGCGGCGATGGCACCGCCCACGTCAAAGACGTGCGGCGCATAGGCATCGAAGAAGAACCACCACTCGAACAGCCGCCACGGGTGATAGACCGGCGTGCCCAGGAAATCGAACCACGGCGCGCCCAGGCGTAGCTGGTAGCCCAGGGCGGCGGCTGTCCATTGTGTGGCTGCCCACACGCCGGCGATCACGATGCCGAATACCACGGCGATCTGACCGAACAGCACGTTCGTTCCCTGCATTGACCTGCCTCCGAATGCGGCACAACAACGTGCCGCCCGTATCAGGATCAATGCCGCAGGCAGTACCGGTCAAAGACGGAAATCGCCGGGATTAAGGCTCAGAAAGCCATAGTTCTTGCTGTGGCGAAGACAATAAAAATGCCGCAGGCACAAAGGCGCTGCGGCGTATCGAGGTAACAGTGCGCAAGCTGTCGCGGTGCGGCGACGCAGAGGCGTTGCTGGCGTGGGCTATGGGGTCTTCTTCTGTTCCGGCCGGTCGCCGAAAAAGCGCCGCTCGGCAGCAGCGGCTGCACGCAGGCAGAGTTCATCGCCGACCTTCGCGCGATCTTCCTTGCACAAGCGCTGGATTTCCTTGATGCGCGCAGGATTGGCCACCAGTTCGTCCACGGTGTCGGTGGACTTGGCGGGGCCGCAGGCGCTCAGCAGGGCGGCCAGGGTCAGCAGCAGGGTTCTGTTCGCGGTTTTGTTCACGGCTTGACTCCTTTGGATGCGGGGTCATGAACATCGGCAGCCGCGGCGACGGCACCGCTGCCCGAGTCAATGGATGCAACGTGCTCAATGAACCGGGCCAGCATCGCGCCGGGCTCGGCGTCACGGCGCAGCAGGTAGGTGGTCAGCATGGGCGGAACGCCCGTCAGTGGCCGGGCCACGATGCCCATTTCCCGGCTGGATGCGATGTGTGCTGCTCCCGCCAGACCGATGGCCACGCCCGAGGCCACCAGGGCCATCATCACGTCGAAGGTGGCGACGCGCTGGAGGATCTGCAGTTCCTCGTCCCGCTTTTGCAGGATGCGATCCACCTGGCGGGTATGGCCCTGGCAGAAGGCGGGATCGCCCAGCACCAGCCGCTGCTGCAGCACTTTATGCAGGGGAACGCGCCGGTATTCCAGCAATGGATGACGCGAGTACAGCGCCACCATCAGTTCGTCCGCCCACGCGGGAGTGGCCAAGATGCCCTCGCCGACCTCATCGGCCATCGAGAAGCCAGCGTCGTACAGGTCATCGTGCAGGCCCTTGATCTGCTGATCGAAGGGCACTTCAAAGAGGCGGATCTCCACCTCGGGTTCTTCTTCGCGGCTGCGCGCCAGCAAGGCGGGTAAGCGCGATGGCGTGATGCCATCGGACAGGGCAATACGCAACTGGCCATGAAAGCCGTTGGCGGCCGACTTCACGCCATCGCGTGCTTGTTCCAGTGCCTCGAAGATACGTGGCACCCGCTCCAGAAACACTTTGCCGGCATGAGTCAGCCGAGTGTTGCGCGTCGTGCGGGTGAAAAGCTGCGCTCCTAGTTCCTCCTCCAGATCTTTGATTGTGCGGGACAAGGGCGATTGATCCATGTGCAGCCTCTCGGCCGCTCGGGCGAAGTGGAGCTCTTCGGCGACTGCAAGAAAATAGCGTAAATGCCTAAGCTCCATGACAACTTCTCCCTTTCTACGAGACGCCAGCGTCCAGCGCACTCGAAGATTTCGGGCCGAGTGATGCCAATGGCCGTGCTCATGCCCACGGCGCTGGTTAGCGAGCGTCGGCTTTCGCCCCATAAGATGCAGTGCTGCCGTCGCGCGGTGCGGCTCATGGGCAACATTTCGCCGCAAGTACAAGTACGCAACTTCAGAGTTTCTCGATCAGTTCCGGCACGACTTGGAACAGGTCTGTCACCAGCCCGTAGTCGGCCACCGAGAAGATCGGCGCCTCCTCGTCCTTGTTGATGGCCACGATCACCTTGGAGTCCTTCATGCCCGCCAGGTGCTGGATCGCCCCCGAGATGCCCGCCGCGATGTACAGTTGCGGTGCCACGATCTTGCCCGTCTGGCCCACCTGCAGGTCATTGGGCGCATAGCCCGCATCCACCGCAGCCCGGCTGGCCCCGATGGCCGCGCCCAGCTTGTCCGCCAGCGGCGTCATCACCTCCTGGAACTTCTCAGCGCTGCCCAGGGCACGGCCACCGGAGACGATGATCTTGGCCGCCGTCAGCTCCGGCCGGTCGCTCTTACTCACCTCGCGCCCCACGAAGGCGCTCTTGCCGCTGTCGGCCGCCGCCGCGATGGCCTCCACCGCTGCGCTGCCGCCTGTGGCCGCTGCAGGGTCGAAGCCCGTGGTGCGCACGGTGATGACCTTGACCGGATCGGCGCTCTGCACGGTGGCGATGGCGTTGCCCGCGTAGATGGGCCGCTCGAAGGTGTCGGCGCTCACCACCTTGGTGATGTCGCTGACCTGCGCCACGTCCAGGCTGGCCGCCACGCGCGGGGCGACATTCTTGCCGCTGGCGGTGGAGGGGAAGAGGATGTGGCTGTACCCGCCGGCCAGGGCCAGGATCTGCGCGGCCAGGTTCTCGGCCAGCTGGTCGGCCAGGCTGGCGCCGTCGGCGTGAATGACCTTGGCGACGCCGGCGATCTGGCTGGCGGCCTGGGCGGCGGCCTGGGCGTTGTGCCCGGCCACCAGCACATGCACGTCGCCCCCGCACTGGGCGGCGGCGCTGACGGTGTTCAGGGTGGCGCCCTTGAGGGATTGGTTGTCGTGTTCGGCAATGACGAGGGTGGTCATGGAATTGAGCTCGTGGTTGAGTCCAGTGGTTGTGGGTCACATGCCCGCGTAGTTCGGCCCACCGCCGCCCTCGGGCGCGACCCAGACGATGTTCTGCGTCGGGTCCTTGATGTCGCAGGTCTTGCAGTGCACGCAGTTCTGCGCGTTGATCACCAAGCGCTCGCTGCCAACGTCGCTCTTGACGAATTCGTAGACGCCGGCCGGGCAGTAGCGGCTCTCGGGGCCGCCGTACTTGGTGAGGTTGATCGCGACCGGCACCGATCCATCCTTCAGCGTCAGGTGCGCCGGCTGGTTCTCCTCGTGGTTCGTGTTGCTGATGAACACCGACGACAGCCGGTCGAAGGTGATCCTGCCGTCGGGCTTCGGATACTCGATCCGCGGCATCTTCGCAGCGGGCTGCAGGTAGAGGTGGTCGGCCTGCGGGCCGTGCACGGTCCACGGCGGCACCTTCACGCCGACCTTGGGCAAGAGCCACTGCTCGATGCCTGTCATCATTGCGCCGACGCGGTTGCCCTTCTTGAACCACTGCTTGAAGTTCTTCGAGCGGCGCAGTTCGTCGGCCAGCCAGCTCGCCTCAAAGGCCTCGGGGTAGGCGCTCAACTCATCGTGCGAACGGCCGGCCTGCAGCGCCTCGAAAGCCGCTTCGGCGGCGAGCATGCCGGTCTTGATCGCCGCATGGCTGCCCTTGATGCGGCTCGCGTTCAGGTAGCCGGCGTCGCAGCCGACGAGCGCGCCGCCCGGGAACACGGTCTTGGGCAAGCTGAGGATGCCGCCGGCGGTGATCGCCCGTGCGCCGTAGCCGATGCGCTTGCCGCCCTCGATGTGCGCGCGGATCGCCGGGTGCGTCTTCCAGCGCTGCATCTCCTCGAACGGAGACAGCCAGGGGTTCTTGTAGTCGAGGCCGGTGACGAAGCCGAGCGTGACCTTGCCATCTTCGAGGTGGTAGAGAAAGCCGCCGCCGTAGGTGGCGTTGTCCATCGGCCAGCCGGCGGTATGCACCACGAGGCCGGGCTTGGCCCGGTCGGCCGGCACCTCCCACAGCTCCTTGATCCCGATGGCGTAGCTCTGCGGGTCGCGGCCCACATCGAGCGCGAACTTGGCGATCAACTGCTTGCCGAGCTGGCCGCGCGCGCCTTCGGCGAAGATCACGTACTTCGCGGTCAGTTCCATGCCGAGCTGGAAGCCGTCGTGCGGCTCGCCGTCCTTGCCGATACCGAGGTTGCCGGTGGCGACGCCGCGCACGCGGCCTTGCTCGTCGTAGAGCACTTCGGCCGCTGCAAAGCCGGGGAAGATCTCGACGCCCAGGGCTTCGGCCTGCGCCGCGAGCCAGCGCGTAACTGCGCCGAGGCTGACGACGTAGTTGCCTTCGTTGTGGAAGCACTCGGGCACCAGCCAGCCGGGCGTCTTCCTGGCGCCGGTCTCAGTGAGGAAAAGCACCTCGTCGGCGGTGACCGGCTGATTCAGCGGAGCGCCCTGCGTCTGCCAGTCGGGGAACAGCTCGGCGATCGCGCACGGGTCCATCACCGCGCCGGACAGGATGTGCGCGCCGGGCTGGCTGCCCTTTTCAAGGACGACGATCGAGACCTCGCTGCCCGCGGCGGCGGCGAGCTGCTTCAGGCGGATCGCAGCGGCCAATCCCGCTGGGCCGGCGCCGACGATGACGATGTCGTAGTCCATCGCCTCGCGCGGGCTGTAGGTTTCGAGCATCTCGCTGGCGTTCGCGCGGGTCTTCGGCAGCATCGGCTCAGATGACCTTGGCTTCGTTTCGGAGCTTGTCCACCAGGGTGGCCACGTCGGGCACCGTGATGCCAGCGCCGCGCTTGGGCGGCTCGCTCACCTTGAGAGTCTTCAGCCGTGGACTCACGTCCACGCCCAGGTCCTCGGGCTTGAGGGTGTCCAGCTGCTTTTTCTTGGCCTTCATGATGTTGGGCAGCGTGACGTAGCGCGGCTCATTCAGGCGCAAGTCGGCGGTGACGACCGCCGGCAGCTTCAGGGTGACGGCTTCCAGGCCGCTGTCGACTTCGCGGGTGACGGTGAGCTTGTCGCCGGCCACTTCGACCTTGCTGGCGAAGGTGCCCTGGGGGAGGTCGGCCAGCGCGGCCAGCATCTGGCCGGTCTGGTTGGCGTCGTCGTCGATGGCCTGCTTGCCCAGGATGACCAGGCCGGGCTGTTCCTTGTCGACCAGGGCCTTGAGCAGCTTGGCCACGGCCAGAGGCTGCAGTTCGGTGTCGCTTTGCACCAGGATGGCACGGTCGGCGCCGATGGCCATGGCGGTGCGCAGGGTTTCCTGGCACTGGGCCACGCCGCAGGAGACGGTGATCACCTCGGTGGCCACGCCCTTTTCCTTCAGCCGCACCGCCTCTTCCACGGCAATCTCGTCGAAGGGGTTCATGCTCATCTTGACGTTGGCGATGTCCACGCCGCTGCCGTCGCTCTTGACGCGCACCTTGATGTCTTTGTCGACCACCCGCTTGACGGGAACCAGGATCTTCATGGGAGGATTTCCTTTCGATTCAGGCGGCCGACGGTGCGGCCTGACGTTCGTGGGCGGCACGCTGCGCGCGCGAAGTGATCATCACCGTCGCCTCACCTTCGATGACGACGTTGCCCTTGACGCGGCAGATGGTGGACAGCATCACCCGCGCCTTGGCCGCGTCCACCGACGCCACGGTGACGGTGGCATGCACCGTGTCGCCCGGTTTGACCGGTGCCTTGAAGCGCAGTTGCTGGCCCAAGTAGACGGTGCCCGGTCCCGGCAGCCGGTTGGCGACCGCCGCGGAAATCACGCTGGCCGTCAGAAATCCGTGCGCAATGCGGCCGCCGAAGCGCGTCGTGGCAGCGAACTCTTCATTGAGATGCACCGCGTTGGTGTCGCCGGAGACGCCTGCGAACATCATGATGTCCGCTTCAGTGATCGTCTTCGAGAACGTCGCGCTCATGCCCGGTTGCAGGTCCTCGACGTCGTAGCCGTTCTGATCGTTCATCTTCTTCTCCTCGCTCAGAGTTGCTCGTCCGTCAGGGCCAGCGTGCTGTCGGCACCCCTCATGACGACGTCGCGCAGCATCGGCGCCTGCACCAGGACATGCGTCGCGTAATGGGTGGCCGTGGCGCGCTTGGCGCCGAGGAACACCGCATCACCCGACGCCGCTGCGAGTTGCGCAGTGGCGGCTTCGGCCATGCGCGCCGACAGCCAGCCGCCGATCACGGTGCCCGCCAGCCGCAGGAAGGGCACGGCGCCCGCCGCGCACTGCGCGGGTTGATCGTCGTGGGCCAGCAGCCAGTCGGCCGCTTCTTCCAGTGCACGGGCGCCAGCGGCCAGCGCGCCGCCGATCTGCGCCAGCGCGGCATCGGGCGCCTCGGCCAGGCGGCGCGCATCGCCGTCGATGCGGCCCAGCAACGCCTTCAGCGTGCGTCCGCCCTCGCGCGCCAGCTTGCGGCCGATCAGGTCGTTGGCCTGGATGCCCGTGGTGCCTTCGTAGATGGTCGTGATGCGCGCGTCGCGGAAGTGCTGCGAGGCGCCGGTTTCCTCGACGTAGCCCATGCCGCCATGCACCTGCACGCCGTCCGACGTGATGCCCTGCGCGCTGTCGGTGCACCAGCCCTTGACCACCGGGATCAGCAGGCCGACCAGGGCCTGTGCCTGCTCGCGCTCCTGTGCGTCGGCGTGGCCGGCGGCGCGGTCCATCTGGCCGGCACAGAAGTAGGCCAGTGCACGCATGGCCTCGGTGCGGGCCTTCATATCCATCAGCATGCGCCGCACGTCCGGGTGGCCGGCGATGGTGGTGCTGCCGGCCAGCAGCGGCTTGCCCTGCACCCGCTCCAGCGCGTAGGAGCGCGCGCGCTGGTAGGCGCGCTCGGAAATGCCCACGCCTTCGAGGCCGACGTTCAGCCGCGCATGGTTCATCATCGTGAACATGCAGGCCAGCCCCTGGTTCGGCCCGCCGACCAGATAGCCGATGGCGCCCCCGTGATCGCCGAAGCTCATCGACGCCGTGGGGCTGCCGTGGATGCCCATCTTGTGCTCGATGGAGGTGCAGGCCAAGTCGTTGTGTTCGCCCAGCGAGCCGTCGTCGTTGATCAGGTACTTCGGGCACAGGAACAGCGAGATGCCCTTCACCCCCGGCGGCGCATCGGGCAGCCGCGCCAGCACCAGATGGACGATGTTCTCGGCCATGTCGTGCTCGCCCCAGGTGATGAAGATCTTGTTGCCGCTGACGCGGTAATGGTTGCCCTCGGGCACGGCACGGCTGCGCAGCGCGGCCAGGTCGGAGCCGGCCTGCGGCTCGGTGAGGTTCATCGTGCCGGTCCAGCGGCCCGCGACCATCGGTCCGAGGAAGCGCTGCTTGAGCGCGTCGCTGCCGTGGTGGGCAATGGCCTCGACCGCGCCGAGCGTGAGCATCTGGCACAGGCTGAAGGCCAGGTTGGACGACTTCCACATCTCCAGCACGGCGGTGGACACCAGCGTGGGCAGGCCCTGGCCGCCCCATTCCGTGGAAGCCGGCATGCCGTTCCAGCCGTTCTCGCAAAAGCTGGCCCAGGCTTCACGAAAGCCGCAGGCAGGCGTGACCTGACCATCGTGCCAACGCGCGCCCTGCACGTCGCCGGGGCGGTTCAGCGGGTCGAGCACGCCGGTGGCGTAGTTGGCGGCCTCCTGCAGGATGGCCTCGACCAGGTCGGGCGTGGTCTCTTCATGGCCGGGCTGGGCGCAGATCGCATCCAGGCCCCCGACTTCCTTCATCGTGAACAGCATGTCGCGCAAGGGCGCGGCGTAGATGGACATGGCTTACTCCTCTTTGTCGGTTCAACCCGTCAGCCCCATCGGGAATGCACTCGCGCACGACTCCACCAACCAGGACGACGCCCGGTCGATCAAGCGCTTCAGCGCAGCAGAATTCCTCAGGCGGCTTTCGGCGCGAGCACCTGGTGGTGCAGGCCTCCATCCACCAACAGCTCCAGGCCGTTGACGTACTTGGACTCATCGCTGGCCAGGTACAGGGCCGCATAGGCCACATCCCAAGCCTCGCCCATCTTGCCGGTGGGACAGATCGCATCGCGCTGCGCGATCATGTCGTCAACGTTGTCGTACTGCCCGGACAGTGGCTCGACGATCATCGGTGTGTTCATGAGCCCCGGCAGGATGGTGTTGCAGCGGATGTTCTTCATCGCGTACTGCATCGCCACGTAGCGCGACAGGCCGTTCACCGCCGACTTGCTCGCGCCGTAGGACACGTAGGGCACGCCGGCCCAGCGCACGCCCGCCATCGAGCTGACGTTGACGATGGAGCCGCCGCCTTGGCCCTCCATGTACGGCAGCGCATGCTTGCAGGCCAGGAACATGCTCTTGACGTTGACGTCGAAGACCATGTCCCAGTCTTCCTCGGACAGTTCCACCGGCCCGCCCACCTTCGCGATGCCGACGTTGTTGACCAGCACGTCGATGCGCCCGAAGCGTGCGATGGACGCCTCGACCACGCGCAGCACATCCGCGGACTTGGTGACATCGGCCTGCTCGGCTTCGCACACGCCCCCTTCGGCGATGACGCGCTTCTGCGTGTCGCGCGCGGCCTCGATGTCGCGGTCCACCGCGACGACCTTGGCGCCCTCGCGGGCGAACAGCATCGCGGTCGCCCGGCCATTGCCGATGCCGGTGCTGACGGATCCGGCACCGAATACGAGCGCCACTTTTCCTTGTAGTCGCATGGAAATCTCCCTCGATTAATTGGCACGCCCAAACAGCGTGACCACGGTGGCGCCACCCAGCCCGGCGTTGTGCTGCATGGCGATGCGCGCGCTTTCCACCTGCCGCGCTTCGGCCGTGCCGCGCAGTTGGTGCGTCAACTCAAAGCACTGCGCCAAGCCCGTGGCGCCCAGCGGGTGCCCCTTGGATAGCAAGCCGCCCGAGGGGTTGACCACCACTTGGCCGCCGTAGGTGTTCTGGTCAGACCGCACGAAACCTTCCGCCTCACCTTCGGGGCAAAAGCCCAGCGCCTCGTAGCTCAGCAGTTCGTTCTGCGTGAAGCAGTCGTGCAGTTCGCACACGTCCACGTCTTTCGGGCCGATGCCGGCGGCCTCGTAAACCTGGCGCGCCGCCTCGCGTGAAACCCCGGAGCCCACCACCGCGATGGGGTCGGCGCCTTCGAAGGTGTCGGGGCGGTCGGTGACCAGCGTCTGCGCCAGGATGCGCACCGCCGGATCAAGGCCATGCTTCTTTGCGAAGCTGCGGCTGACGAGCAGCGTGGCAGCCGCGCCGCAGGTGGGCGGGCAGGCCATCGGGCGCGTCATGACGCCAGGGACCAGAACGGCCGCAGCCAGTACCTCTTCGGTGGTGACTTCGCGCCGGAACAAGGCCAGCGGGTTGCGCGCGGCGTGGCGGCTGGCCTTCGCGCGGATGCGGGCAAAGGCTTCGAGCGAGGTGCCGTAGCGCTCCATGTGCGCCTTGCCCGCAGCAGCGAAGTAGCGTATCACCATGGGCAGGTCGGGTCGGTCGAAGGACTTGGCGATGGCATCGCTGAAATGGCCCAAGGGATCGGGCCGGTCCGTCCAATGGCTCTGCAACGCGCCGGGCGACATCTGCTCGAAGCCCACGGCCAGCACGCAGTCCGCTGCGCCGCTGGCAATGGCCTTACGTGCCAGGTACAGCGCCGAGGAGCCCGAAGCGCAGTTGTTGTTGACGTTGACGATGGGCACGCCCGTCATGCCGACCTCGTAGACGGCACGCTGGCCGCTGGTGGAGTCGCCGTAGACGTAGCCCGCATAGACCTCCTGCACGGCCTCGTAGCCCACGCCGGCGTCCTGCAGCGCCTGGCGCACGGAGCGCGCAGCCATCTCGGGGTACGGCAGGTTGTCGCCGGGCTTCTTGAACGGCGTCATGCCGACGCCTGCGACCAAGGTTTCGTTTTGCATCGCGTGTTCTCCTTTAGACCATGCGGTCCTGGTTCTGCCAGTAGGCCTTGCGCACTTCCTTCTTGAGCACCTTGCCCACGGGGCTGCGCGGCAGTTGTTCGACGATGTCCACGCTCTTGGGCGCCTGCACGCTGCCGAGCTTGTCCTTGACGAACTGGATCAGCGCCTCGGGCGTCACAGATTGGCCGGGCCGCAGTTCGATCACGGCCTTGACGGCTTCGCCCCACTTTGGGTCGGGCACGCCGATGACGGCGCAATCCTTCACCGCCGGGTGGGCCATGACGGCCGCCTCCACCACGGACGAGTACACGTTGAAGCCCCCGGTGATGATCATGTCCTTCTTGCGATCGACGATGTAGAGGAAGCCCTCGGCGTCGAAGTAGCCCACATCACCCGTGCAATGCCAGCCATTGCGCTGCGCCTGCGCCGTGGCCTCGGGGTTCTTGTAGTAGCCGGGCATGACGATGTCGCCCTGGGCGACGATTTCGCCGGTCGCGCCGGGCTCGCGCAGCAGCTTGCCGTCGTCGTCCATGATGGCCACGCGCGTGAAGGTGCAGGGCCGCCCCGCGCTCTGCAGGCGCTGGCGCGGCGCGGGCTTGCCGTCCACCAAGTGGTCCTCCACGCGCAGCACGGTGATGGAGGCGGGCACTTCCGTCTGGCCGTAGATCTGCATCATCACCGGGCCGAAGACCTCGATGGCCTCGGCCAGTTTGTCGGGCGACATGGGGGCCGCGCCGTAGATCAGATAGCGCAGCGCGGAGTAGTCGAACTCGCGCACGTTGGGCTGGGCCAGCAGGTTGTAGATGACGGTGGGCGGCAGGAACAGCATGCTCACGCGCTCCTGCTCGATGGTGCGCAGCAGGTATTGCGAATCGATACCGTCCATCAGCACCACGCGCCCGCCGCGTGCCAAGAAGGGGAAGGTCAGGATGCCCGCCGTGTGGGTGATGGGCGCGGCGGCCAGCACGGTCATGCCGTCCTGCACGTCCATCACCGACATGTGACTGGCGAACCAGGACATCAGGTTGCGGTTGCTGAGCATCACGCCCTTGGAGCGGCCCGTGGTGCCCCCCGTGCCCAGGATGGCCGTCACCGCCTCGGGCCGCGAGGGGGTGACGAACATCTCAGCGCTCCGGCCTTCCGTCAACGCCGCAATGGAGGCGTCGTCCAGCGCGATGCAGTGGCGGATGCGTGGGATCGCCGCGCGGATGGCCGGCACCAGGTCTGCGTAGCGTGGCATGTAGAAGAGCATGTCGCAGTCCATGTCCTGCAGGAACTCGATGTTGCTTTCCAGGCTGTTGCGCGAGCTCACCGGCAGCCACACGCCCTGCGCGCGCAGGACGGCCAGAATGGCCGTGAACGCCGCTGCCGAGTTGCCGCTGAGCACCGCCCCGTGAAAGCCTGGCTCCAGGCCCAGCGCTTGCAGCCCACGGGCCATCTGGCAGGTCTTGGCCTGAGTTTGCGCGTAGGTGGCGACCGGCGCGCTGCTACCGCAGTCCACGAAGCATGGGGCGTTGGGGTGACTGCTGGCGCCCGCGTCGAAGTAGTCGATCAGATTCATGGAGCGCTCACTTGGCTTGTGCGACGGCCTGTTCGATCTTGCCGATCAGCCCTGTGTTGAGGCTGGCCTTCCACTTGTCGTACACGGGGTGCACGGCGGCCTTCCATTGCGCGATCTCCTCCGCGCTGGGGCTGTAGACCTCAAAGCCCTGCTGCTTGAGCGTATCGTCCACCGGCTTGCGCACCTGGCGCGTGAGCTCGACGGCAGCATCCTTGGCGGCGGCGCGCACGAGTTGCTGATCTTCCGGCGTCCAGGTCTTGAACACCGGGCCGGCGACCAGGAAGTGGATCAACTCGTTGAACACGTTCCAGCGCGTCACCTGCTTCTGGCCGAGGGTGGCCACCTTGTAGGCCAGCGCCTGCTCCAGCGTGAGCGTGAGACCATCGACCGCGCCCGATGCCAGCGCCGCCTGCGCATCGGCCCAGGACATGGTGGTGGGGTTGGCCTTGAGCGCATTCATGACGTCCTGCTGCAAGGGCGTGGCCACCGTGCGTATCTTCAGGCCCGCCACATCGGCCGGCTTGGCGATGCGGCGCTTGGCGTTGAGCAGTTGGATGTTGCCGTACTCGCCCGAGGCCAGCGGCTCCGCGCCTGCGCGGCGGATGATGTCGTAGAAGTCCTTGTTCAGCGCGTCGGACGCCAGCACGGCATCGACCGCCTTGGTATCGGGCATGAGATAGGGCAGCAGGAAGGTGGTGAAGTCTTTCACCGTGCCCGCCCAGTTGACGGTGGTGCCCACCAGGACGTCGATGGTGCCCTGGCGCATTGCGGCCAGTTCACGGTCCTGCGCTCCTTGTACCAGGCTAGCGGCGGGGTAGAGCCGCATGTTGATGCGGCCCGCCGTGCGCTCGCGCACCAGTTGCGCAAAATTCTCGGCAGCGGTGTACCAGGTGGTGCCGGGGCCGACGACCAGCGAGAGGCGGTACTCGCCCTTGTAGCCCTGCGCGCGCACGAGGGCCGGTGCCCCCAGTACGCAGGCACCGGCGGCGAGCAGTTGACGGCGTTGGATCATGGTGCTTGTCTCCTTGTTGAAATCAGTAGCCCGACACCCTGGGCAGCCAGAGCGCGAGTTGGGGCATGAAGATCACGGCCACGATGGCCGCTATGAAACTCAACATGAACCAGCCGACCCAAGGCAGCGTGCGCTCCACCGGCACGCCCGCGAGGCGGCAGGACACGAGCAGGTTCACGGCCAGCGGCGGCGTGAACTGACCCAGGGCCGTGACCATGCAGATCAGCACGCCGAACCACACCGGGTTCCAGCCGAAGGACTTGATGAGCGGCAGCAGCAGCGGCAGGAACACCAGGAACAGCGACACGCCGTCCAGGAACATGCCCAGCAGCTTGAAGACGACCAGCACCACGATCAGGGTGCCGATGCTGCCCAGTCCGAGCGAGCGGAACCAGTGCACGATGGGCTCGGCCAGGCCGATGGTGTCGATGCAGTAGGCAAATATGCCCGCGAAACCGAGGATGACCATGATCACGGCCGAGGTGCGCACGCTGTCCACGAAGACCTCGTACAGGTCGCGCAGACCGATGGTCTTGTGAATGGCCAGACCGATGAACAGCACCCACGCGGCGGCCACCACCGCCGCCTCGGTGGGTGTGAACCAACCGGCGCGCATGCCGCCCAGGATGAGCACGGGCGTGACCAGGCCCCAGCTCGCTTCACGCAGGCTCTTCCAGAAGGGCGGGCGTGGCAGTTGCGATTCGACCGCGCCGAAGCCGTGCTTGCGCGATAGCCACCAGGCCGGGAAGATCAGCGCCACACCGGCCAGCACGCCGGGCACCAGGCCCGCTGCGAATAGCTCGGGCAGTGACACGCCCGAAACCATGATGGCGTAGATGACGAAGCCCAGCGAGGGCGGGATGAGGATGTCGGTGGCCGTGGCCGAGCCGATCACCGTGGCAGAGAACGCGGCCGGGTAGCCCGCGCGGCGCATGGCATCGATCATCACCCCGCCGATGGCTGCCGCCAGCGCCGCGCCGGATCCCGAGATGCCGCCCAGCAGCATGGCCACCAGGATGGCCACGATGGGCAGCATGCCTGGCCCCCGGCCCAGCACGGCGGTGGCGAAAGTCACCATGCGCGTGGCCACGCCGGAGCGGTCGAAGGCCGAGCCCACCAGCACGAACATGGGCAGCGCCAGCAGCGGGTACTTGGCCACGCTGGCATCGAAGCTCTGCTGCAGCGTGGAGAGGCCGAACCAGGGCATGTCGCTGCCCATGAAGATGACCACCGCCGAGCCCATCAGCCCCATCGCAACGGCGATGGGCACACCTGCGAGCATCAGCGAGAGAAAACCGACGATGAGGAAGGCACCGATCACGACTGCCCCTCCTCGCCCCGACCGCCCGCATCGGCCTGGCGCGCCGGTGAGGGTATCGTTCCCGGCTCGTGAGGCGGCCCTTCAGTGCCCGCCCGGGCCGTGCGCCAGCCGCGCGTGACGGCGCGCAGGGCTACCAGGGCCGTGAACAGCGGCAGCGACGCCGTGTACCACCAGCGCGGTAGCCCCAGGCCCGTCGTCGTTTCGCCGAATTCGTACTCCGACAAGCCGGCGCGAGCGATCAGCACCGCCAGCAACCCGAACAGCAGCGCCGTCCCGCCCACCGACAGGGCCGCCAGCGCCATGCGGCGGCCGCGCGAACCCCGGCTGTAGAAGAACTCGATGCGGATGTGCCCGTCTTGCCCTGCCGCAATGGCCGCGCCCGCCAGCGTCATCAGCACCAGCAGGAAAACGGAGATCTCTTCCGTCCACGCAAACGACTGGCTGGTGAAATAGCGCACCAGGACGTTGACCAGCGTGATGAGCACCAGCAGTGCCATCGCGGCCACGCCAGCGACTTCCTCCAGCGCCCAGGCGCTGCTTTTTTTATCCGTATCCATGTATGTCTCCTGGGTGTGCTACCCAGGCGACATCTTCGGTACCAAGGCCGTTCGCGTCTTGCCTGCCGGCGCATGGCGAATTGACGCTACGCGCACAAGGGAAAACCCGGTTCTGTCGACCGGGCCGGGCGCTCAGCCGGCGCTCAGTGGGCGGCCATGCGGCGCATCTCGCCCGGCGACACCCCGTAGCGCTGCTTGAATGCGCGGCAGAAGTGGCTGGTGGAGTTGAAGCCCCAGCGGAAGGCGATCTCCGAGATCTGCAAGTGCCGACAAGCCGGGTCACTGAGTGCCTGCCGGCACGCCTGCAATCGGCTTTCCAGGATATGGCCGGCCACCGTGATGTCGCCTTGCGCAAACAGCGCCTGCTGGTAGCGCAACGAGATGCCGTGCGCCGCGGCGATGCGCGCCGGGTTCAGGTCATCCTCGTGCAGATGGCGGGCGATGTAGGTCAGCACACGCTCGCGCATCACGGCCATGGCGTTGAACTTCACGCCGCCGTCCGGCCCCGGAAGCGCAACACCCAGCAGATCGATGGCTGTGCGGCACAGGGCGGCGTAGGCCGAGGGCGGCACCGTGTCGATCTCCTTGGCTAAGGCACGCAGATGCCGCGCCAGGAGCGAGCCCAGGCCCGCGCGGTTGTCGATACGGCAGACGGCAGGGGGCTGCGCGCGCGCCGGCAGGTGCTCGCGCATGAGCTGCCAGGGCACCATCAGCGATATGCTGTGGATTCGCTCCAGTACCTCGAAGCGCTGCCGCAGATCAGTACGCCAAAGGAACATCTCGCCCGGATCGATCTGCTCGTCCCATTGCCGCATCTGCACCCGCTCGCGCCCGCTCAGGTTCAGTTGCAGCCCCAGATAGATCTCTTCGTCGGACGCCGTCCGGCTCGACGGAAGCTCTCCCACGCAGGTGTCGGTCGAGATGCGCAAGAGCGAGGCGCCCGCAAAATCGTGCCGCCGCAGCCGCGCATGGAACGTCGAGGGCTCCGCCCGGGAGGAAAAGTCCCAACGCCGGAAATTGCGTTCCAGGGTCGCTCCCATGGCATCGACCCGGTCTTTGGGGGCCACATGGTCCGTCGACCACTCCAGGGAGAGTTGTTGTGATGACATCTTTTGTCTCCTGCGCGCTTCCTGTCTCCTGAGCGCTGCGCAACGTCGATTTTATCTCCCCGTGCCGGGGGACATTGCATTCAGGACGCGTGTTCACGGTGTCGAGAACGGCTGCTGACCTACCCGGGTTTTCCCTTGTGCGCCTGGCGTCAACTCGCCATGCGCTGGTGGGCAAGACGCGCGCGGGCGAATTGCCAACGATGTACCTTGGTGGCAGCAGGCCTGGGAGAACAGTATGAGCGATCATGAACCCGTCATCGTCGGTGCGCTGCGCACCCCCGTGGGCAAGCGCGGCGGGCGCCTGCAGAAGTGGCATCCCGTCGATCTGCTGGGCGAGACGCTGCGCCAGCTGGTCGAGCGATCCGGCATCGACCCGGCGGATCTGGACGACGTGGTCGTCGGCTGCGTGCTGCAATGGGACCAGCAGCACGGCAACCTGGGCCGGCATGCCGTGCTGGCGGCGGGGCTGCCCGAATCCGTCCCGGCGGTGACGGTCGATCGGCAATGCGGCTCCGGCCAGCAGGCGGTGAGCTTTGCCGTGCACGGCATCCAGGCGGGCGCCTACAGGCTGGTCATCGCCGGCGGGGTGGAGTCGATGTCGCAGGCGCCGATGCCGCCGTCGTTCAGGCCCGGCGCGCCGCTCGGCTCGCAATACAGCCCGCGCGAGCTGGCACGCTATCAGGACAACCCGCTGATGCCGCAAGGCGCTTCGTCGGAGTTGATGAACAAGCGCTTCGGTCTCACGCGCGAGGCCCTGGATGCCTTTGCCGTGCGCAGCCATCGGCGTGCCACCGAAGCCGCACAGGCCGGCCGCGTCAAGGATCAACTGGTGCGGCTGACCGAGGATCCGGCCGACCCGGACAGCCCGGTCGTCACCGCCGACGAGGGCGTGCGCGCGGACCCCAACCCAGCGAAGATGGCCACGCTCAAGCCGGTGTTTGCCGCCGACGGCGCCACCACGGCCGCCAACTCGTCGCAGATCAGCGACGGCGCCGCCGCGCTGCTGATCGCCAGCCGCGCTTATGCCAAGCAGCACGGCCTGAAGCCGCGCGCGCGCTTCGTCAATACCGCCGTGGCCGCCGCCGATCCGGTAATCCAGTTCACCGCCGTGCTCGATGCCACCCGCAAGGCACTGAAGGAATCGGGCCTGAGCCTGGCCGACATCGATCTGTTCGAAGTCAACGAGGCTTTTGGCGGCGTGCCGCTCATGTTCCAGCAGGAATTCGGCATCTCCGACGAACGCCTCAACGTCAATGGCGGTTCGGTGGCCATCGGCCATCCGCTGGGCTCGACCGGCGCACGCATGCTCACCGACCTGCTGTGCGAGCTCGAGCGCCGCGGCGGCCGCTATGGCCTGCAGACCATCTGCGAGGCCTCCGGTACGGCCAATACCACCATCATCGAACGGCTTTGAAGAGCCGGAGCCATTCTTGAGCACGCGCGCTTCCGGATGCACCGGCCGGTAAGGGCCCTCTTCTCCAGCAACGCGTTCCCGATCCGAGAAGGTAATCATCATGACTGAACCCAAATCCGATCCGGAGCCCACGCAGTGGTTCGATACATGGGCCCAGGCGTCCGCCTGGCCAGGCGCGGCTTCCTCGTTCCAGGCGTGGCAGCAGGGCATGAAGCAGATGACCGAGCTGTGGTCTTCGGCCTGGATGCCGATGGGGCAGGCGATACCAGACCGCCGCTTTGCAGGCGACGCATGGCAGCAGGATCCGCGGTTCGCGCAGTTGTCACAAGGCTATTTACAGCTTGCCGCGTCGATGCGCCGTGCTTTGGATGCGGCCCCCATGGATGGACGCAGCAAGGCTCAGTGGGGTTTTGCGCTGCGTCAGGTCGTCGACGCCATGAGTCCGGCCAATTGCCTGGCCACCAATCCCGAAGCGATCCAGGCCGCGATCGACAGCGGCGGCGCCACCCTCGTCGAAGGCGCGAAGCTCTTCCTCGCTGATCTGGCCAAGGGCAAGGTTTCGATGACGGACGACCAGGCCTTCGAGGTCGGCCGCAACGTCGCCACCACCCCGGGCAGCGTCGTGTTCGAGAACGAACTGATGCAGCTGATCCAGTATGCGCCGACCACGGCCAAGGTGCACCAGCGCCCGCTGGTCATCGTCCCGCCCTGCATCAACAAGTTCTACATCCTCGATTTGCAGCCGGACAATTCGCTGGTGGCCCATGCCGTGGCGCAAGGGCATACCGTTTTCCTCGTTTCCTGGCGCAACATCACGGCAGAGCAGGGGCATCTGCGCTGGGACGACTATCTCGAACTCGGCGTGTTCGAGGCCTTGGCCGTTGCCAACCGGATCAGCGGCGCCGACCAAGTCAATGCCCTGGGCTTTTGCGTCGGCGGCACCTTGCTGGCGAGCGCGCTGGCCGTCGCAGCCGCGCGCGGCGAGAAGCCCGTGGCAAGCGTCACCTTGCTGACGACCCTGCTCGATTTCTCGGAAACAGGCGAACTCGGCCTGATGGTCGAGGA
Source organism: Hydrogenophaga electricum (assembly GCF_030160815.1). NCBI lineage: Bacteria > Pseudomonadati > Pseudomonadota > Betaproteobacteria > Burkholderiales > Comamonadaceae > Hydrogenophaga > Hydrogenophaga electricum. Next base: position 62,341 of record NZ_BSPB01000003.1, read on the forward strand.
GTCGTCGGTGGCTGCACGGGAGGCCGCGATCGGGCACGGTGGGGTTCTGCACGGGCGTGAATTGGCCCAAGTGTTCGCGGCGCTGCGCGCCAACGATCTCATCTGGCCCTACGTGGTCAACGGCTACCTGCAGGGCAAGGCGCCGCCTGCTTTCGACCTGTTGTTCTGGAATGGGGACGACACCAACCTGCCGGGTCCGATGTACTGCTGGTACCTGCGCAACATGTACCTGGAGAACCGGCTGCGAGAGCCCGGCGGTACGGTGCAGTGCGGTGTGCCGGTGGATCTGTCGCGCATCGAGGTTCCGGCCTTCGTCTATGCATCGCGCGAAGACCACATCGTGCCCTGGAAAACTGCCTACATCAGCACTCGGTTGCTGGGCGGCGACACGCGTTTTGTACTGGGCGCCAGTGGTCACGTTGCCGGCGTGATCAATCCGCCAGCCAAGCGCAAGCGCAGCCATTGGGTTGGCGGGCTCAGGCCGGATGCCGAGTCCTGGTTGGACGGTGCGCAGAACGTCGAAGGCAGCTGGTGGCCCGAGTGGAGCGAGTGGCTGAATTCTCACGCGGGTGCGCAAATCAAGGCCCCGGGAACACTCGGCAATGCCGATTTCCCCGTCATCGAGCCTGCGCCAGGGCGCTATGTGAAAGCCAAGGCGACGTGAATACCTGCGCCTTCAACGCCGCGCTGTGCCGCCGCCGTTGCTTCGCCGTGCTCGTCGAGCAGAACCTCAAGGTGCCCATGCGCCTGGCAAGGCACCACGGACGAACTGCGCGCACAGTGCGGACACGTTGAAGCCATCATCACCCTAGGAGCTTCGGTATGAGCGCATCCACCCCACCCGTCCATATCGCCGGTGTCGGCATCACCCGCTTTGCCAAGCAGCAGGAGTTGAGCGTCAAGGACCTCGCGCGCGAGGCCGTGACCGAGGCGCTAGCCGATACGGGCTGGGTAGGCGCAGCCTATTTCGCCACCGCTGGTCAGGGCTGCATCGAGGGCCAGCACATGGTGGTGGGCGAGATCGCGCTGAAGGCCATGGGCATCACCGGCATCCCGGTCACCAACGTGGAAGACGCTTGTGCCAGTTCCAGCACCGCACTGAATGCCGCGCGCTGGTGCGTGGCGGCGGGCGGCAGCGATATCTGCCTCGTCGTGGGCGTGGACAAGTTGTTCTCGACGGACAAGGAAAAGAGCATTGCCGTGTTCGATGGTGCATGGGACGTGCATCGAGTGGCCGAGCAATCGCAGGCGCTGTTCTCGCTGGCGGCCCAAGAATGCCACGAGCAAGGTTCTCAAGCATGAGTTGCGACGAACCGTGGTTCAATTGAAATCTGATGACTGAGAAACAGAAGGGCGTATTACGCGACACCTATGGAAAGCCGGTTAGTGCGGCCTCAGCCGCAGCCTGCCGCGCAAATCTGAGCAACGTCTAGCGCGAAGGCATTCCACGTGGTCGCCCAATCTCCCATGACATACCACTGCCGCGCACGGTGGCGGCGAGTTGCTGCCCCAGCCTCTGTTCGATCACCGGCTTCCACGGCACCAAGCTGAACCCCCTGCCGTCATCCAGCATGGCGTAGCGCCCGCTGGCGAGCATGACGCTGCGGCGGTAGATGCCCGCTATGCGCTGGCCGTCGGTCATGGGGCGGTGCTCCAGGCCGGTTTCGGCGGCAATGTCCTTGGCGGCCTGTGTGACCTCCCGGTTGCGCAGCGTCGCCAGCAGGTTGCGCACCAGGATCACGCGCTGGCCGTGCCGCTCGGCCAGCCCCTGTTCGGCAAGGAAGTCGGCGCGCTGCTGCAGCGCCTGCTTGGCCTCGCTGCCAAAGCCCAAATCACCCAAACCTTTGCCTCCACCGATCAACTGCTGATCCAGCCAAGTGGCACCGATCACGCGGGCCTGCCGCTCAATGGGCAGGTGCGATTTCAGCTCCACCGCCACGCCGCCCAGGCGCTGCGCATCGTACTGGCGGCCCCGCTCGGGCAGATCGTCCGGCACCTTCCATAGCCCCTCGGCCACGCGCTCGACGATGCCCGCACGGCGCAATGCTTCGAGGCGGCGGACATGGGCCGCCACCACTTCCCGCGGGTCGCAGCCATCCTTGGCCTGGCCTTGTGCAATGGCCAGGTGATGGTCGGTGCGGTATAGGCCATTGCTCGCCAGCGCGGTGATGTTCTTGTCCGCCGCGCGCACGTCGGCAGAGCCCTTTACTTCGACCACTGCGCCCACGGAGTACGGCTCCAGTTCCGTCCTGGGCGGCAGCGCCACATAGTGCGCCCTGCCGTCGATGCCATCGACCACCAGATAGCCCCGGTCGTACAGCTCGTCGGCCAGCCCCTTGCCCGCTACGCGGCCGATGATGGACTGCCCATCCTCACCCGGTTGGAATACGGCCAGGTCGCGCTGCTTGCCACCCATCGCGCGCTGCATGGTGCGGATGATGTCGCCGCGTTCGCCCATCGCCCGCAGGGTGGGCTCGGCCTCGGCATGGACGGCCCAGGTGCCGGGCTGGGTTTCTGTCGCCAAGCCCATGCGCTGAAGCTGCTGCAGCCGCCCGACCAGCAGCAGGCGCTGGCGCTGCAGCTTGGGCTCGTTGAAGCGTTCGATCTTCACCAGTCCGTCCACCGCTTCGCGCTGCAGGGTGCGGTCCAGGGAAGTCCAGCGCTCCTGCTCCACCTCACGGGCCAGGGCGCGCTGGATCTCCAGCTCGGTGCGCGGCCCCAGCCATTCGGTGGCCAGTTCCATCGCCTGCTCGCGCATTCCGCGGGTGATGTATTCCTGCGAGATGATGAGATCCTTGCCGGTGTCGTCCTTGCCGCGCAGCACCACGTGGGTGTGCGGGTTGTCGGTGTTCCAGTGATCCACCGCCACCCAGTCCAGCCGGGTGCCCAGGTCCGCCTCCATGCGCTGCATCAGATGGCGGGTGTAGGTGCGCAGGTCTTCGAGTTGGTCGGCATCCTCGGGCGAGACGATGAAGCGGAACTGATGCCGGTCTCCCCTACCCCGCTCCTCAAAAGCGGCCGTGTCCGCCTCGTCTGTGATGGCCCCATAGGCTCGGCCCTGTCCACCCTGGCGGTCCACCCCTTCGCGCTCGATGTAGCGCAGGTGCTGCACCGTGGATTTGCCGCTGGCCTGCTGCAAGTACACCAGCCGCACCTTGACCGTAGCCCGGCGCGAAAACGCCGTCAACGACTGGCCTGTGAAGCGTGCTGCCGTATGCCCGCGCCCCAGGCGCGAACCGGGTGCCTTGCCGGTGGTCTTGCGCCCCCGGCCAGAGACGCCAGCGGCCTTGCTGGTCTGGCGCAGCACCTGGGCAATAAAGGTGTCGCCGCGCTGCTTGGGCTTGCCTGGCCGCACGCGGAAACGGTCATCGTCAGCGGGATTTCCGCGCTGGCTCATGATGAAGCCCCAGCCAAGCCCATCGCGCCCGAGCGGATGCGGCACACGGTATTCCCAATGCCCGCAAGGCATTGGGGCTGTCGGCGGCACCAAGCCGCCATTGAGGGCGTGCCGCCCGAAACCCACGTGCAGACTGACTTTGCGCGCACCCTGGTGCCGCATCCTTCAATCTTGCCTTCCGCATTTGCCTCCCCTGGCACCCCAGGTTCTCGCTCCCAGCAACTGCGGCCCGGTGGCGCTGCTGCGCGAGCAGCCAGCGCGCCGGCGAACGCGGCGACGGCCGCAGGCCGGGCGCGTTCGAGGCAAGACGCCTGCACGTTGGAAGACCGCGCGAAGTGCAGCGCGAATGCGCTCGCACTGCACGCGCGACGACACGGAGGCAGCAGCCGGAACGACACGCCCGATAGCACGATGATGCGCAGCGAATTGGTGGGCATCATGGGCGTGACTCCTGCCAGACCGGGCGCGCAACACCGATCACGGCGGCGGCGCTGATCGGCCCGAAATACCGGCTGTCGAACGACGCCGGGTTGGTGACGCTGAGCAGGAACAGTTCGCCAGGCCGAAGGCGGCGGCACTGCTGCCAGGATGGCAGCGGCCGGCCCAGCCGATCCGCGGGCAGCACGGCGGCCAAAGGCATGCCGTCAATGCGGACGTGGCCCCCAGTGATGCACACCTCCTGCGGTGCGACCGCACCCACGCGCTTGAGCAGCGGGATGCGCGTCGGCAGATAGCCGCGCTGCGCAGCCAGCGCGGCGGCTTCGGCGGGCAGCGGCACCAGCACGATGCTGCCCACGGACAACGAACGTGGCGGCAAGCTGGCGCGACGGTCGAGCGGATCAATGCGATACCAGCCGACCGCCACGCTGTCGGACGGGTTGTAGGTCAGGCGCGGCAGCGGCTGCACGAAGGACGCCCAGGCCAGCGCAGCGAGGCCGCAGGCGGACAGGCCCGCTAGCACAAGGCGAGCGCGCAGGCGCGAGCGAGGATGCGGCGGAATGCCGGTTGCGCCGGCAACGGCGGATGGAAGCGTCATGACAGCGCCCTCCCGGTCAGCCAGGCGGCGTGCCGCTCGGCACTGTATTCAGGCAACGGCAGGCGCGCAGCGAGCCGGTTGGCGAGCGTGCGCCAGTACGCGGGCGAAACGCCTACAGGCGTGATACCCAGCACCTCGATGGCGTCAATGCACTCCAGCACGGCGCGGACTTGGTTTTCGCCCTCGGCATGTAGCAGCAGGCGCGCGCCAGGCTGCACACCGGGGATGCGCTGCGCCGCGTCCAGCGGCGTGCAAGCCTGCATCACCATGAGTTGCCAGCGCACAGTGCCGTAGTCGTTGGCCTGCCAGCGAATGCGGCAGAACACGGCGTTCGGCATGAACACGGCGAGACTGCGCCAGCGGTCAAGCCACAACGTGCGCGCGGGTTCACCAAAGCGCAGGTAGAGCTTGAAGCGCGGTTCGATGTAAGCCAGCGCCACGCGCGTCAGCGGCGCTCTGGCTGGCTGGCCGGAAGGCGCTGCGAGCGCAGCCGTGGCCGCGCCAGCGGCAGGCAAAGCGGATGCAGTCATGGTGTGTTCTCCCTGCGGTGTTCTGGAAACTCCCGCTCCAGCAGCGCGCGCAGCAGGTCGGCCACCGTCACGCCCTGCGTGAAGGCCGATACCTTGATGCGCGAGCGCATCGCGGGCGTGATGTCAAGCGTCAGGCGTGCGGTGTAGAGGTCGCCCTTGCCCAGTGCATCGGCGTCGCCCTGGCGAATCCACGCCTCGGCGTGCGGATTCGCGGGCGGACGCGCGCCGATGCCCACGCGCTTGGCGGCGCGTTTGCTGCTGGGTGATGGCTTCGCGGTCATGACGGCCGCCGCAGCAGTTCATCGACCAGCGCGGTGATTTCGCGCGCGGCGGCGCTGTCGGGCGCTGTCTCGCGCGCCAGCCGGCCAGCGGCCACGCTGTCGGCGAACACGATGCGCTGATGCACTTCCGCGCGCAGCGCAGGAAGCGGCTGCTCGGCCAGCGCGCCGCGTGCTTCGCGTCCGATCACGGTGGTGCTGACGCGCCGGTTGATGACGAAGGCCGCGCGCAGCGCGGGCCGAAACACCTGCGCCTCGCGGATCAGCGCCACCATCTCGGCGCTGGCCCACAGGTCGTAAGGGCTTGGCTGCACTGGAATCAGCACGCGCTCGGCCGCCAGCAGCGCGGAGCGCGCCAAGGCGGCGATGCGCGGCGGCCCGTCGATGACGACGTGATCGGCCCGCCTGGCGAGTTCTGGCGCCTCCTGGTGCAGCGTTTCGCGTGCCAGGCCCATGGCGCTGAACAGCCGTGGCAAGCCTTGCTGGCTTCGGCGCTGCGTCCAGTCCAGCGCGGAGCCCTGCGGGTCGGCATCCAGCAGAACGACGTGCTGGCCGCGCATCGCCAACTCGCCGGCGACGTGGGTGGCGAGCGTGGTTTTTCCCACGCCGCCTTTCTGGTTGAGCAGCGCAACGATCATGGCCTGGCCCTCCGTGTTGGAAGACTTGGCGTTGATCGGCCTGCAAGACCGGCATTTCGATGGCCGGATGCGCAGGCCCGCGCGTGCCGTTTGGCGGTTGTCCACCAGGGCGCGGCGCTTCTACTACCAGTTAGATGAATTACGTTAGATAAGTTAAGGGGGTCGCAAACCCAATGCTGGCGCGGCTTTGCGGCCGATTCGTACTCCTGATAGCACGAGGGTCGTACTCCCGATAGCACGATACCCTGTACTCTTGATAGCACGAGCCCGTCCACAGGCCGCGCACCGTTTATCCCCGTGCCGTGGGCGGCACGGCACGGAACGTCAGCAGTTCCGCTCCATCGCCCGGCATCCGTTCGATGCCCAGGGCATAGCCTGGCAGCGACTGCCGCGCGACCAGCGCGCGCAGGTCGTAGGCGAAGTCCGAGAACCGCGTGCTGCTGCCCGACTTGCGGTACAGGTGCCGAAAGTCGAACTGCCAGCCAGATTCCTGCCGTCCGCCGTGCTTGCGCACCAGCCGGTACAGCCACCGCTCGATCCCACCGGTGAGCCGGAAGTACGCCGGGTCGATGGTCAGCACCAGGGCGGCATCCAGCACGCCGCCGTAGAACCAGTCCGGCAGGATCAGCTCCAGCCCCAAGGGCGTACCCTTGGCATCGGCCAGTTCCTTCCACTCGTTGATCCACGAGAAGCGGTGCAGCCGTCTTCCCGTGGTTTCGCGGATCGACGTGGCTACCGTCGTGGATTGCAGGCGATCCAGCGCGGCTTTGAGGCGCTGGTAGTCGCGCAGCGACGTACCGCGCCCGATGAAGCGCAGGATCTCGTAAGGCGTGGCCTGCATCAGCCGCGACGGGCGCAAGCCCGCGTCGCGTGCTTCGACGATCTGCGAAGCCGCCCAGATCAGCACGTCCGCGTCCCAAATCGTGGCGATGCCGTGCTCGGCCGTGCCCTCCACGCGGATCGTGATGCCGCTGGCCCGAAAGTCGATCGGCGCCGTGCGCCGCGACTTCGCCAGCGAGAAGAACGGAAAGGCCATCAAGTCCTGGCTGTCGCGCGGCGCCATGTCGCCCGGCAGGGCACGGAACAGGTCGAGCTGTTCGCGCTCCCGCGAGGGTTTGGACATGGCGAAGCCCACCCGCGCACCGCCGATCAGCGCGCACGGCTGTCCGCCGCATGGAACTCGGCGTACTCGGGATCGGAGGTGGTGGCGTAGCTGCGGTCTTCGGCCCAGGCATCGAGGTCGGTGACGGCGTACATGACGCGCCGGCCGAACTTGCGGAACTTGGGGCCACCACCCAGCACGCGCTGCTTTTCCAGCGTGCGCGGCGACAGGCGCAAATACTCGGCGGCTTCGTCGTTGGTGAGATAGCGCTGCGGCTGCGCAGCGGGATTCGTGGGAGCGGCGGCAGGCCGCAAGGGAGCGGGACGCATGGGGTGAACCTCCATCGGCTGGTGAACCCCGGCCACACAGCGCGGCCGGATGGAGGCAGTCTCAGAAAACGCGGCTGTTCCGCAGAGGGTCGTTTTGCAGCCAGGGCAAAACGACCCTCCCCAGCTCATTCGAGCTGTGCCATGCGGCGGTAGCCGCCGTCCATCAGCATCTGGCCGCGCCGCACCAGGCGCCGCACGCGCGAGCGCAGGCTGCCGTCGGAGAACCAGTCGGCCGCCACTGCATCAGCGCCGAACAAGCCCTCGGCCACCTCGCGCAAGGACGCACCCGCCAGGGTTGCGTCGAGCGCTTGCAGGGTGTGCAGCTCCAGCAGCGCGGTAGGCATCGGCCGGGGCCGGGTGGCCGGCGGCTCGGCTGCAACGCCGGTCAGCCGGTCGAGTTTGTCCAGTTCAGCCGCGAACGCGCGGTAGCGCGTGCAAGGCGCCCTGCAGGCCCGCACGGCATAGACACAGGCCATGCCGTCATCCAGGCCAGGCGCCAGCGCGAAGCGCAGGCAGCAGCCGGGCCAGCGGGCCACCAGCACCAGGCGGCGGCCGTCGTGGATCAGGTGCTTGCGGCCAGGCAGGTGCCAGAAGCCGAAGACCAGCGCATCCGGCGGCGGGTCGGCGTCCGGGTAGAGCAAGACCAGGGCTTCATGGTCGGGGAACCAGGCCGGATGCGCGTCGCGCGCATCCAGGGCCGGGTCTTCCAGCAGACGCAGGCCCCAGCGCTGCGCGGCATCGGGGCGGCGCGCACGGCGCAGCCAGTCCAGCCGGTACTCGGGATTTCTTCGCAGGTACTCCCAGGCCAGCGCAGGGCCGTCCAAATGCAGCACGTAGAGGTACGCGGCCGTGGGATACCAATGCTCGGCACTTCGATCTGTCATGACGCAAGCTCCCTTGTTGAGTAGGAGAGGCGCCACCAGCCATCAGAGTGCGAGCACTACCGCATCAGATTCCAATCGTTTGAAAACCGGCAGGTCAGTAACTTTCGTGTCAAGACGCAATGAATCCGGTACATTGCATGAATCGTCCGAATGCGGCGGTGGCGCATGAGGTGAATTGCCTCCTGCCACGTCCACCCTGCCGCAAATCGCGCCGGTCATCATGACCGTTCGCGCCTGAGTCACCCCCATTCGCTGCAACAGTCTGGATTAAGACCTGACAGGTCTGAAGCCAGACAAAAATAGCCTCAATCCGCCCGGCTATGCCGTGGCGCGAACGGCTCAATCCAGAATGGAGCCGTTCTCCTGCGCCAGCCGCAGGTACTCCGACAGCGGGCGCACTGCCTTGAAATACCGGTCCCGCGCCACCGGCAGCTTGTTCGGGCCGACGATGGAGGCCAGATCGGACAGCTTGATGTGGCCCAGCTCGGGCATGCCGATCCCCACGTCCATGACTCCGAAAGCGGTATCGCCATCGGCGGGATCGAGCGCGGCCAGCAGCCAGGTGGCGTGCGCGTCCGGCGTGAACAGCCGCACCACGGGCAGCGGGTCGATGGCGAGGCCCGCCGCGCGATCCCTGCCGTTGGCCAGCAACTGCGCACGTTCCTGATCGGTGGTGAGTGGTTCGGTCATGGCTCTGAATCCCCCGCAACGCGCATGATGCGCTCGCACGCTTCGATCCCCAATACGCAAACGCAAACCATCGTCAAGCGCGTGCGCAAAAGCACGAATGCGCCTTGCATCGAAACCGCCCAAGCGTGAAAGCGCAAAGCCGCATTGGCGGGTTTGAGACAAAGCACGGATGTGGCTTTGCGCTTCTGTCCGAAGCCACGGACACGGATTTCAGCAAAAGCACAAAAGCGGCAAGCCGCAAGCGATGAACACTATAGATTGTAGCCCTATAGGACGCCATCGGCTGTCATCTTGGATTTTGGGGAGATCCAGGGTTGGCAGCGAAACACACATTATCGGAGGCACTGAAGACCATCCGACATGCACGAGGTCTGAGTCAGGAAGCCTTCTCCAACGTCTCCAGCCGCACCTACATGAGTTCGCTGGAACGCGACCTCAAAAGCCCCACCTTGAACAAGCTGGCCGAGCTGTGCGAAGTCATGGAAGTCCACCCGCTCACGCTGCTGACGCTGGCCTACGCGGGCAGGAAGCCGAAGCAGACCGAGCAGTTGCTGGCGCAGGTGCGGCAGGAACTGGAGGCGGTGTTGAAGGCAAGCGGCGAAGCGTAGCTGCGCTTGCCGGGCCGATCCGGCGCAAGCCGGTTCGGCGGTATCGAGGGGCGCCAAGCCTGCGCGGCGGGGATAGCCCGCAGGGTTTTCCCCCGGAGGCAAGCGCAGCGCGCAGCGCCGCAGGCGCGAAGGCGGGAGGGATTGGAGCCGAATGGCCGTGACGCCAAAGGTGGCACGGGGCGGAGCCCGCAAAGCCCGGTGGTGCGCAGCACCGACCCGCCCGGCATTTGCATCTGCGAATTCAAACCATCGACCTGCCACCGCGCTGCTTCACCCCGAGCTGCACGCGGGCCAAGCGTTTCCGGTCTTCGATTCTTCGCTGCATCCGCAGCACAGCGCCCCGCCGCGTGGGCGGGGCGCCGGCGGCCGTCAGGCCGCCTGGGGCTTGCTGCGCGACCAGATCAGGTTGTGCGTGCCGCCGTCCTCCTCGATCAGGCGGGCGTAGACCGTTGCCGGGAACGAAGGATCATCCAGGGTCACGGAAATGTAGGGCCGTTCGGCCTTGCTGACCTTGCGCCATGCAGCGCCGATGTCGAAGCCTGCCGCCTGCACGCGGAAATCGGGGGCGTGTTCGTTGTCCCCCTTGTCGTTGGGAACCAGCTTGGCCTTGACGTTGAGGGTCAGGGTGCGCAGCGTGCCGGCGAAGCCGTCTTTGTCTGCGGTAAAGGTGCCGATGGTTGCCATGATGAATCTCCTTACGGTTGAACAAGGTTCGCGCCCATCGCGTCCTTGTTGTGATCCGGCCGGCGGGGGACGGGCTGGCTGCACCGCTTGCGGGCGCAACGCAGTGGAGCACCGGGAGGCGAAAAGAATTTGTGCCGCGAGGAATGCGCCGAACGTAGTGACAAAGCAAGGGAAATTGTTTTCGCTGGACGGTTGCAGCCATGAAGCCCGAGGCGCAGCCGCGCCCCCGCCAGGATTCACAACAACACAAGGACGCCTTGGGCTGAACCACCCCAATCCGAAAGGAGACATGGCCAGCTCGGCATCCCCGCACGACGGTTTCACCGGCACGCCCCCTGACTCGGCAAGGCCATCCCCAACGACCAGCGGGAACATGCCCCTGCCCATGCAGGCGCCCATGCTTGCAGCGCGGTGTGGGGAGCCCCAATGCAAGGCCGGGTGGCATATTCGTGAACCATCCTTCGTGACATACAGGCGACGAACTGCCAGCGTCGCGGACGGCACGCATTCGCACAACCTGCCGCAGCAAGCCCCGGCGTACCGATTGGGCACTGCCCATGCGGCGGGGCGCTGGCCTTGGCCGATCCGGCGCTGCCGGTTCGGCGGTATCAAGGGGCGCCAAGCATCGCGCGGCGGGGATAGTCCGCAGGGCTTTCCCCTGGAGGCAAGCACAGCGCGCAGCGCCGCAGGCGCGAAGGCGTGAGGGATTGAAGCCGAATGGCCGTGACGGCAAAGTCGGCACGGGGCGCAGCCCAATAGCCCGGCGGCGCATCGCGCCGACACGCTGATGCTATGCAGGCTGCATTTCCGGCGCCTTGGATCGTGTCGATAGCGCGATGGCGAAAATGATGAGCGCAGCGCCCAGCAACATGCGCACCGACGGTTGCTCCGAGAAGAGCCACCACGCGCAGGCGATGGCGTAGACGGGTTCGAGGGCGATGATCATGCCCACGCTGCGCGCACTCAAACCTCCCAGGCTCTTGACGAAGAGGTAATGCGACAAGCCGGTGCAGACGATGCCGAGCAGGGTCAGGTGAACCCAGTCTGTTGTCCCCAGCGCAGGAACCCCGCCGATGGCAAAGGGCAGCAGCACAGCCGCCACCACAATGTTCTGCCAGAAGGCCACCTGGATCGGATCCAGTCCCGCACCGGCCCGCCGGTTTGTCATTGCCAGCATGGCGAATGACAAACCGGAGACCAGCCCCCAAACGAGTCCGATGGTGCCGTTGTCGCCGAAGTCGAACGACGGCACCACGAGAATTAGGCCGGCTGTCACCAAAACCAGCAACAGGGCTTCACTGACCCCGATGCGTTCCCGAAACACCAGCGCATCCAGCATCGCAATGAACGCCGGGAAGCTGGCGAAGCCCAGCGTGGCGACGGCGACGCCGCCAACTTTCACGGCGATGAAGAATGTGACCCAATGGGACGTCAGCAACAAACCCGTGAAGACAAAGATGCGGACCTTGCGCCAAGTTAGTTGATGCACCAGTGGGCGCTTTTGTGCGAAGGCGAAGATGGCGAGCGCGAAAGTGGCAAACGCCGCACGCCCACAGGTAATCACACTCGGCGGTGCCTTGATGAGTGCCCCAAAGATTCCGGTGAGTCCAAAAAGTAACGCTGCTATGTGCGCAGCAGCCAGCGCGCTGCGATGGGTCGTCAAGTGGTATCCAATGTTGAAAGCTGAAGCCAACGGATGTCAGGCCATGACCGCGTGGACGGTTCACGGAGGGCCTGAACCGCCCCCAGTTTTACGAGGGCTGATTGGCTGAGTGGTCGATACGACCTTCTGCGCAAGATTGTGACAGCAGTTAACCTTGTATTCGGCAAACACCTGGTGCCTGAGTGTCAGTGAAGTCGGTTGCGTGGCAGTTGGGGCTGTTTGGCGTTGACACCGGGCACGGCCACTGCCGTGCCCGAATTTTTGAAGTTCACCGCGCCCAGGGCGAAACGGCCTGGGCGCGGTGCTAGCGATGGTTATTCCTTCGTCTCGATGATCCACCACACAGCACGCGCCAAGGCGCGGCCCGTGATGGGATGAATGTCGGTAAGGTCGGCGCGGGCCGTCCAGCCCGAGGGTGGGCGGTAGCCGCGCACGTCGCCATCGCCGTGCCAGCGGCGGGCGCGCACGGTGCCGGGCGCATAGACCGCCGCCATGCGCGGGCAGCGGGTGGTGGTACGGGTCATGGGCGGGTTCTCCGTAAAGCAAAGCGCCCGGATGGTTCCGGGCGCTTTGCTGCAGTGCGGGTCAAGCGGCCAATACCTCGGCGGGTTCATCCGCCACGGTGGCGGCTCCCTCCGCGCCGTCCTGCTCCGCATCCTGCGGGCCTTCCTCGGGCGCGTGCTCCTGCGCCTGCGCCTTGAAGATGGCAGGCATCCAGCCCTTGCCATTCACCAGCCGCTCGGCCTCGCTGGCAATGTCGGACTTCTTGAGCTTCGCCAACCGGTGCACGCTCTCGGGTGCGAACTCGCCCACGGCTTGCAGAACCGCCGCCTTTGGAACGTGCTTGAAGTAGCCTTCCGCAGTCGGCTGCCACCATGCGGCCATGTCGAGGCCCACGGCCTGCGCCAGTTCCGCGCCCGGCTGGTGCGCAGTGGCACGCGGCGTCACCACGTCTACCGTCGATGCCACGCACACGGCCAGCAGCTTGACCAGTTCGCCTTGCTCCATCGCCAGCAGCGCGGCGAACAGTGCGGCGCTGTCCTGCGGCAAGGCAACACCTGTCACCTGTTGCAGTTCACGCAGGGCCACGGCGGCGGGCGATTCCGGCCAGTCCGGGGCCATACCTTCCAGCCGGTCCTGCACTGTGAGGCGCACGCCCAGCGGCAGATCGTGGCCGTAGTAGCGGCGCTGCAAGACGGTCTGCACCATGCCATGCACCAGTGCGGCCAAGGCGACTTGCGGATGCCGGGCGACTTCGATTTGCAGCGCGGCGGTGCGATGGGCGCTCAAGCGTTGCGCCAGCCGGTCGGACATGGCTGCGGCCTTGAGCGTGTCGTCGGCATCTTCGCCTTCGTCGTCGTTCGCGGTATCCGCGCCGTTGAACCCTTGGCGCAGCTTCTCCAGCGTCCGCAACGCCTTGGCTTCGGCTTCGCGCAGCAGCCCGCGATGAATCACGGCCTGCCCGTTGCGGTCGATGGTGACGATGGCACCGGCCGCGGCCTTCACGGTCGGGCCGTAGTCCTGCAAACCATCTTCCAGCGCCTGCAACTGCTCGCCCAAGGCTTCGCCTTCCTCCTGCAAGGCATCGACCTTGTCTTCGTCCTCAGCGTCCATCGCGGCATCCACGGCTTCACCGATGGCCCGCATCTTCTCTTGCAGCTTCTCGATGCGCTGCGCCTCGCGCCTGTTCGGCTCGCGCCGCTCCCTCGGGGCACGCTGGAAGGCTTGCAGATCGGCATGCGTGGCGGCGGGCGCGGCATCCACCCAAGCCCAGCCCTCGGCCTTCACCTCGGCGGCGATGCACGCCAGCTTGTCTTGCGCCAACCGCTCCAGCAGTGCGGCATCGGTCAGGTACACGCCCGCATCGTCTTCCGCGAACAGGTCACGCCGGATGCCACCGTCTGCGGCTTCATAGGCGTCCAGCCCCACGAACCGCACCAGCGGATGCCGGTAGGCGTCGATTTCGCGCTCGGTCAGGCGCTCGCGCAAGGCGGACGGGCTGCGCTGCCAAGTGGGCGCTTCATAGAAAGCCGCGTCTTGCAATGCATGATCGTCGGTCACGGCCAGCGCCATGAGTTGATCGAGCGTGACAGCATCGGCCCGGTAGTCCGCCATCAGTCGGGGTGAGACGTTCGCCAGCTTCAAACGGCGCTGCACCACCAGCGGTGTGACAGAGAAATCCGCTGCAATGTCCTCGATGGGTCGGCCTTCGGCCACCAGCGCCGCGAAGGCTTCAAACTGGTCTGCCGGGTGCATGGCTTCGCGCTGCACGTTCTCGGTCAGGCTGGCGGTGCGGGCCGTGCCATCGGCCACGCGCAGGCAAGGCACGTTCCAATCCTTGGCGATGCGGTGTTTCTTCGCCAGCAGCTTGAGGGCAGCAAGGCGTCGGCCACCGGCCACGACTTCGTAATGCTCACCATCAGCGGCGGGAATGACGATCAGGTTTTGCAGCAGGCCCACGCGCTGAATGCTCGCGGCCAGTTCAGGGATGGACATGCGCGGGACGGTTTTGCGCACGTTGCGGCCCGTGGGGCGCAGCACCAGCCGCGACAGCGGCACCAGAATCATGTGCTTGCTCGGGTCGGCGGCTTGCAGCACGTTGGCGCTGCTGGCTGCGGTGTTGACGGCGCAGGCTTCGGTTTGCGTAGTGGCATTCATGATGAAACTCCAATCGAGTGAAACAAGGGAATGGAGGGGAACCGCCCCTCCGGCGGGGAAAACGTCAGAGGGGGTCAGGCTTTGAGCTGGCGCATGCCATCGGCCAGCAGCCACAGGGCGCGGTTCAGGCGAATGTCGGAATCGATGCCCTGCACGGGGCGGGTTTGCTGACGGCGTCCGTTGGCGTTGCGGCCATGCAATCCGCCCTTCGTGAGGTTTTCTTGGGTGCGGTTAAAGACCGACCACAAATCCGGGCGGCGATCCTCGAAGCGGCGCGGCATCAGGATTTGCGACTCGGTGACAGGTGCAGGCTTGCCCGGGTCGTCGTACTTCAACGCCAGCGCAGCGCGAGCGAACACTTCGGATTCGCCATCGTCCAAGGTGATGCCGCGCATCAGGTCGCGCGATTCCTTCACGCGGTCAAAGCCGCTCAGTACCTGATAGGCTCCCTCGATGACTTGGCCCGCCACGTCGCCTTTGTGGGGCACGCGCACATCGGCAAAGGTGTCGCCGCACACCAGCCCATTGGCACAGATAAATCTGAATTGCCCGGCGAGCATCTGATAGCTGCTGGTGCCATCGTGCGAGTTCAAGAGGACGATTTCATTGGCCTCCGCGCCGTTGATCTGACTGGCGTGGCGAAGGCGCAGTAGGTGCTTGGTGAAATCGCGGCGGTCATCGCGGCGCACGCAGGTCTGGCACACCATGAAGGGTTGGAATCCCTCCTTCCGCAACTCGGTCAACACCGTGGCTGTGGGGATGTAGCTGTACCGTTCGGAACGGCTTTGGTGCGGGGCATCCGCGAAGATGGACGGGGCCACCCTGCGAATCTGGTCATCGGACAGCGGGTAGTCGCTGCGCAGTGCGGGGGAATGGTTTGCGAAACGGGATGCGAGCATGTCTTTCTCCTGACTTGGCTGTTGAAGAAACACCGGATTCCTAGATTCGGAGCCCAGCCTTGCGGCTGTTCGGTGCGGTTGGCACGAGGAACCCGGCTGGCCCTGTTGCCACCGTCTTTCCTGAGTTCATCGCCCGCGACGAAAGGGAGCCCGTGGACGGGGGCCGTCAAGGAGACAAGCGCCAGGTTGGTGCGGCCCGCAGCGCAGCGAGGACACGGCCTGGCGCGCCTTGACGGCACCAGGCCGCGGGCTACAGTCGCGGACAAGGTGATGAAGTCAGGGAAGACGGCTGGACAAGGCAACGGCCCTTCCATACGCCGACCGCACGGCAAGCGAAGCGCGCAGGCCCGAAGCTGGAAGCCGGGCCGGAGGCGTCAGCCGCGCGGAGCGCGGGAACGATGGAAGCCCGTCAGGGGCGAAACGCCGTAGGCGGTTCGATGCGCTACGCGCACGACAGCGCGCCCGGCCATCTCCCAGAAGGCCGGGGACGCCCATATGATTTCAGCCAAATCCCAGTGGACCGCTACTGTTCACGGCATCGGCACAATGGTGCTTGCCATGGACATACGAGAACTACAGGACGATGAACTGGTTGCCCAGGCCCGTGACTGGCGACAACGGGCATTGCGCGGCGAGAAAGACGCCCGCGGCTTCGCGCACGAACTGGAGCGCGAGGTGCGCCGGCGCTTCCCCCGGAACGATGCGCCCCATGCACTGCCTCCGATGAACCTGCTCGGTGCCGTGCCGCACACACCCCAGCGGCGCTGGAAGCCCTGGTAATCACCGGATCAAACAGCAGCTCGCCCGCAGGCCCGCCACCATGGCCCATCGGGGCCGATCCCGAAAGCCCCCTCAGATAGTGCCCATTCCGGCTGGCACGAACTGCGCGGCATCCCTATCGTGAAGCCTCCACCTTCAGGAGAACGACGATGCCGAATCACATGGAACCGGGAGCCCCAACGCCCGAAACGCCACCGCGAGGCATCTTTCTGCCGACCTTGGTCTGGAGCACCGACCGGAAGACGGTCGGCGACGAGATGCAACGGCTACTCGGGCGGCGCGCACAGCTCAATGCTCTGCTGTCCGTCTCCGAGGAAACGGACGATGGCACCACCTGGTACGCGATGGCCCAGGCCACGCTGTACCAGTTGGATTGCGATATCGAACATCTCTTCGCGTGGCTGGGCGACTACGAACCCAACACACCCATGCCCGGCGTGCCATCAGAATGGCCCGCATGACGGGAGCGATCCGGCACCAGCCGGTTCGCTGCACGAGAGGGGCGCCAAGCCTGCGCGGCGGGGATAGCCCGCAGGGCTTTCCCCTGGAGGCGAGCGAAGCGCGCAGCGCCCCGCCAGGGGCGCGAAGGCATCAGGCCGAGTTGTCAGGACGCAGGCTGGATTCCGCAACCGGCATCCACGGCGAAGACGAGTCCAGCAGGTAGCGCGCACCGCGCACGTACATCCCCGAAAGCCCCGTAGGCCGGTAGAACCCGGTGACGCGGAGCCGGAACTGCGCGCCGAACTCATTGGTGAAGATCACCGCATCGCCAATCGCAAAGCGCAGCGGCTGGCCGTTCTCCGGCGCGAACGGCTTGAGCGCATCGTGCTGCGCCGTGATTTCGAGAATGTAGTCGTGATGGCTGCTCATGGCCATGATCTCCTGAAATGATTGAGAAAGCACAAGGAGCGCCTTGCGGCGCCCCAGGGCCAGGTCAGACAACGATCCGCCCGGCCAGCCGCGCATCGCGCGCATAGGCGCTCAAGCGCTTCTCGGCCCGGAAATACAGGTCGCGTTCAATGGGCAGGCCCAAGCGCCCGCGCAAACTCGCCAATTCGGCCAAGCTGACCCAGCCGATTTCCGGCATCCCCAGGCCCAGGTCGCAAAGACCGTGAGCGTGGTCATGGTCGTCGGGGTCAATCTCCGTCAGCAGCCAGGTCGCGCCGGCATCGGGCGTGAACAGCTTGACCACAGGGGCCGGATCGAAGTCCGGGTTTTCCAAGGTTTCGCGGCCGTTGGCCAGCAGCAGCGCACGCTGCTCGTCGGTGATGAATGCGTTGTTCATGCTGAACTCCTGCAAGGTTGCCGGGCGGAATTGCCCAGCCCCTCCGGGTCACGGCGCAGCGCAAGCAGTCAAGGGTCCACGACGGCCGCAGGCCGCAAGCGCCCACGGCGCGCCGCCCTTGCACGGCGAGCACGCCGTGGCACGATGGGAGAACAGCAAGCCGCCACACCCGGCACCCAGCCACACCCGGTGTCGGCAAGCGCAGCAAAAAGAGGCTGAGCCCCCGGGGTTCAAAGCAGGCCACGCTCCGCAAATGACAGGATCGCCGGCCCGGCCACGATCAGGTGGTCGATGACCCGTACATCCACCAGCGCCAGAGCGTTCTTCAACGTCTGGGTCAGCAGTTCATCTGCACGCGAAGGCTCGGCCACGCCCGAGGGGTGGTTGTGCACCAGGATCAGAGCTGCCGAATTACGCGCCAGGCACTCCTTGACGATCTCGCGCGGATACACCGAGGTCTGGCTCACCGTGCCGCGGAACATCTCCACGTACTCGATGACCCGATGCTGTGCGTCCAGGTGGATCACCGCGAACACCTCGTGCTCCAGCGTCCCGAGCTTGATTCGCAAAAAATCGCGTACCACCTGCGGAGAAGACAGCGCTTCGCTGCCGCGCAACTGACCCGCCAGCACCCGCAGCGCTGCCTGCAGCACCTCGTTGGGCTCGGCCGCACGATAGCTGCCAGCGACGTCACGCACCAGCAGGGAGGAATCGAAAGAAAAAGATAGCAGCGACATGATCGGCTCCGGTTCGGAATCGGGCGGGATTGCCCGGAACCGTCGCCAGCACGGCGCAGCGCAAGCAGTCAGGGGTCGAAGACGGCCGTGAGGCCGCAAGCCTGCGAGCAGGCGCCGCCCTTGACGGCGAGCACGCCGTGGTACGGTGAAGGGAACAGCAAGCCGCCCCCAGCACCCCGCCTCCCGGTATTGCGGCAAGCGCAGCGCGCAGGCCCAGCGCAGAGGGTCGGGCCGGAGGCGTCAGGGATCAAAGCCGGATGGCCGCGATTCGGCACGAAGCGCGGGGCGCAGCCCGCGAGCCCGACGGCGGAACGCCGGGACGCACAAATGCCTGCAATCGCAGTTCCATCTTGTGCGACGAGAAGCTGCCCTCAAATATTGGGCTTCACCCTCAAAAGAGCCCACGGAAAGACAAGCATGATCGAGCTTGGAGAAGCATTTCTGCATCCCCTGCACCGGCACGTTATCAACATCACCTACCGCGACCATCGGCCCGATGCAGTGGAAGCCAACGGAGGAACGCCGCCGATGTATCACTTCAGCGCCTTCGTGGCCCAGATCGACAATGACTGGATCGCCGTCACTGCCGGTCATGTGTTCGGTGATCTGAAAAAAGCGATTGCGCGCGGAGCCATGCCGAGAGACTGGGCGATTGACGATTCGACCGTCAACCCCAAGCCTCACCCCGGCACCGACATGAAGGTGCTCTACAACATCGCCTTCGATCCAGACAAGGACGTCATCTACTTTGACGACGATGTGAAGGGCATGGACTATGCCGCCTTCAAGCTGAGTCCTTTGGCCGTCGAAGCGATGCAAAGAGAAGGCATTCGGCCCATTCCCGAAGCAATCTGGAATCAAACCGATCTGGAAGATTTTCCCTACTGGCTCCTGGTGGGAACCCCCTCAGAATTCGTGGAGAGCGCCAACGGACGAGCGTTGGCGAAACGGCATGCCACCCTTCATGTGGTGCAGCGCAGCGGCCCCGCGCCAGGCTTTGATCCGACGCCCTACCAACGGCTCTATGCGGAGGTCGATTTCGACTCAACGGACCACGATGGACCATTCAATCTGGTGGGCATGAGCGGCGGTCCGATCTTCGGCATCAAGCCGTCCTTCGAGAAAATCGAGGACTACCGGCTGATTGGCGTCCAAAGCGCCCAGCAGTGGGAGCGGGTGAAGCCCACAGGCAACGTGATTGCCTTTTGCGCCGCCCAGCCCTTCATCAAGGCTCTCAAGCAGGCTTGGCTGAACAGGCAAGTCTGAGCGGTCAACCCTGCAGTCTGGCCCGCGCCTCGCGCTTGCCGATTTTCAGCACAGCCTGAATGCGCTCTACTTGCGCCGCACGCGGCGTGACCTTGCCGCTCTCCCACCGGCTCACCGAAAGCATGGAAGCCTCCAGCAAGGCCGCCATGGCTTGCTGCGAGATGCCCAGTTGTTCGCGCTTCGCCGCCAGCACCTGCGCATCGAACTTGAAGCGGCGCCCGCGACGTGCCGGCGCATCGGTGTCCTCGGGCGCCGATGCTTTGCCTGCGCCATCCTGGCGGGCCACTGCCTTGAGCACGGCCTTCAACTGAGAGGTCAATACCTTGACATCCCGTTTGAGCGCCGCGATCTCGGAACGCTGGGCGGTCACGGTCTTGCGCAGGCCCCCAACGTCCGCCTTGATTTCCTTGCGCGCCATGCGCAAGACCTCGGCCCGGAATGCATCAGAAAAGGCAGTCATCGTTCACCCTGTGCGATGGATGGTGCGAAGCGGCGGTTGCCCCAAGGGCAATCGCCGCGAGGGTGAGCAGCTTACTTGCCGGCCTTCTCGGCCTTGCGCTTCGCGGCCTTGGGGTCCACTACGGCCTTGAACTTCGCGCCCGGCACGAACTTCGGCACCGTGGACGCGGGGATTTTCAGCGCCGCGCCCGTGGCGGGATTCTTGCCGGTACGCGCAGCACGCTTGGCAGACTTGAATGTGCCGAAGCCCACCAACTGCACCGCATCGCCCTTCTTTACCGCGGTCTGCACGGTTTCGATCAGTGTGTCGAGCACGGCATTGGCGGCAGCTTTCGACAGGTCGTTCTTTGCAGCCAGGATTTCAACGAGTTCGGCACGATGCATGGCGGTGATTCAGAGTGATAGGTGATCTGCAATTTATACCTGATGCCACGATTCCTGAAGAAATTGAATCTGTAGCAACAGCCACCGATTGCATCGCCACGCCCATCTACGCCACTCTATGCCTGTGCGGGTTTCATTCGCATTGCCATCTACGGAAAATTCCCCCATGCCGGTTCGGCAACCTCTGCCGCGGCGGCCGTATCGGGAGAACTCCATGAGCAACGCCAGTCGATGGGTACTGATCAAGCGTTTGGCCGAGATCACCGGCTACAGCGAGAACGCCGTGCGCCACAAGATCAAGGGCGGCGTGTGGATCGAGGGGCGCATCTGGCGCAAGGCCCCCGACGGACGCATCTTCGTGAATCTTGGCGAGTTCGAGCGATGGGTTGAAAGCGACGCCCTCGTCAAAGCCTTCTAGCCCCTTCGGGGAGCAAAGGCAGCACGAAAGGCAATTGGAACTTCATACACTCAATGAGTGTATAATGCGAGTCGTTAGCACCTCCCGACCGCGCCTGCGGCTCAGGCTTTCGCTATCGGCGCCATGAACGACCCGAAACCTCACAACCCTACGCCCGACGCCATCCGCAAAGCCCGCCTTGCCGTGGGATTCACGCAAACGGAGGCCGCGCACATCGTGCGGGCCTCGATGCGTGGATGGCAGCAATGGGAGGCCGGCGATCGAGCCATGCCACCTGGGTTGTTCGAGCTGTTCATGCTCAAGACCGGCCAGTGGCCACTCGATGGCGTAGCGGAGAAATCAACGGTGAGGTAAGACAGATGGCGAAGACAGCGGCAACCAATACGGGGTATCCCGGCGTCGAAGTACGCGGGAGCTCGATTCGCGTCTTCTTCATGTTCAAACGCGCCCGCCATACCCACACGCTTCGGCTCGAGCCGACCCGCAACAACATCAAGCACGCCGTCCAGTTGCGCAGCGCCGCCATGTTCGCGCTGAGGAGCGGCAGCTACAACGAGTCCGAGTTCTTCCCGCACTCGCGCTCTGCCGCAACCATGGCTCCCGGCAAGCGCGTCGGCGAGCTGTGCGACCGCTACAAGCCCCTCAAGGCCGTGGACATCACGCCGGAAACCCAATCGCGCTACGAAGTCGCGCTCGACATCTGCGTGGACACGCTCGGCCGCAGCCGCATGGTGGATTCCCTGCTGCCCGAGGACATCCAGAAGCTGCGCGTGGATCTGATCGCCACGCGCGCCGTCTCCACGGTGAACCACTATCTGGCGACCTTCTCCGGCTTCCTCTACTGGTGCGAGAACAACAAATACTGCAGCGAACTCGGCAAGCACTGCGTGCGCTTCACCAAGAGCATCAAAGACCCGGACCCGCTGACTTACGAGGAATACCTGTTGCTCATCGAGACGGGTTGCCTGCACCCGATCGACAAGGCCGCCGTGACGGTGGCCGTCTATGCCGGACTGCGGCCGGGCGAACTGTGCGCCCTGGCCGTCGAGGACATAGCGCCGGACTTCAGCAAGATCACCGTGCGCCGCTCGATCACGCAATCGGTGACGTTCAAGGTGCCCAAGACGAAGAAGGAGCGCACCGTGCTGTTGCAGCCGCCGGCACGCGATGCCCTGAAGGTGCTGGTCGCCGAAGCGGAGAAACGCGAGGCGGCCGACCTGACCGTTTGGCTGAGCCGCCACGAGTCGCGCACCGACCACGTGCGCGTGCTGCTGTCGCCCAAGACGCAGGCGCGCAAGGCGGTCGTCAACGACTACTTCGTGCCGAGCGCCTGGAACACCAAATGGGCCAACCTGGTTCGGCGCGCCGAAATCCGTGCGCGCCCGGCCTACCAGACCCGGCACACCTACGCCTGCTGGAACCTCACGGCGCGGGGCAACCTGGCCTTCATCGCCAACCAGATGGGGCACAAGGACTACTCCATGCTCGTGACGGTCTACGGTCGATGGATAGACACGGAGTCCTCCAAGGAGCTTGAGCGCATCTGGGAGGGCATGCAAAACATGGCTCAAATTACACCGAAATTACACCAAGAACTGGCGGAGTGATTCCTAAGTTATTGATTTTAATGACAAAAATAGACTTCTCCGCGCATACCCCCATGATGCAGCAGTACCTCGCCATCAAGGCGTCGTACCCGCACACCCTGGTGTTCTACCGCATGGGTGACTTCTACGAGATGTTCTTCGCCGACGCCGAAAAGGCGGCGCGGCTGCTGGACATCACGCTCACGCAGCGCGGCCAGTCTGCCGGCGAGCCCGTCATCATGGCTGGCGTGCCCTTCCATTCGGTGGAAAGCTACCTGGCCCGGCTGATCAAACTGGGCGAGTCGGTGGCCATCTGCGAGCAGGTGGGCGACGTCGCCACGGCCAAGGGACCGGTGGAGCGCAAGGTGGTGCGCGTGGTCACGCCCGGCACCCTGACCGACACCGAATTGCTGTCCGAAAAGGCCGAAGCGGTGCTGCTGGCCGTGCATCCCGGCGCGCGCACCGGCCTGGGCCTGGCCTGGCTTTCGGTCACGCAGGGCATCGTCTTCCTCGCGCAGTGCGACAGCGACGACCTGCCCGACTGGCTCTCGCGGATCAACCCCGGCGAAGTGCTCTACAGCGCCGAAGTGACGCCCACGTTCGAAAAACGCCTGCAGGCCCTGGCGGCACAGCCGCTGACCAGTGGCCAACGCACCGTGGCCGTGGTGCGACCGGCCTGGGCCTTCGATGCCGGGCTGGGCGAACGCAAGCTGCTCGAACAGTTGCAGGCCGCCAGCCTGGCCGCCTGGGACGCGCAGGACCTGCGCGACGCCCACGCTGCGGCGGCCGCCCTGCTCGCCTACGCCGAACACACGCAGGGCCAGGCGCTCACGCACGTGCGCAGCCTGCAGGTGGCGCGCAGTGGCGACCTGATCGACCTGCCGTTCAACACGCGCCGCAATCTGGAGCTCACCCACACCCTGCGCGGCGAAACCCAGCCCACCCTGCTGTCGCTGCTGGACACCTGCCACACCGGCATGGGCAGCCGCACCCTGCGCCAGTGGCTGCTGGAGCCCCAGCGCGAGCGCACCCAGGCCCGCGAACGGCTGGCCGCCATCGGGCGGTTGCGCGACGGCCTGTTCCAGCGCCTGCGCAGCGCGCTCAAAGGCGCCAGCGATGTGGAACGCATCACCGCCCGCACCGCACTGCGCCAGGTGCGCCCGCGCGAGCTGGTCGGCCTGACCCAGACCCTGGCCCGTGCGCAGGCCCTGTCGCAGTCGCTGGCCAGCGCCCTCGGCCCCGAAGCCCCCGCCTTGCTAGCCCGCACCGCCGCCGATCTGATGCCACCGGCCGGCTGCGCCGAACTGCTGACCCAGGCCATCCAGCCCGAACCGGCGGCGCTGGTGCGCGATGGCGGCGTGATCGCCGACGGCTTCGATACCGAACTCGACGAGCTGCGCGCCATCCAGACCAACTGCGACGGTTTCCTCATCGACCTGGAGACCCGCGAACGCGCGCGCACCGGCATCGCCAACCTGCGCGTGCAATACAACAAGGTACACGGCTTCTACATCGAGGTCACCCAGGGCCAGATCGACAAGGTGCCCGACGACTACCGCCGCCGCCAGACGCTGAAAAACGCCGAGCGCTTCATCACCCCCGAACTCAAGGCCTTCGAGGACAAGGCCCTGAGCGCGCAGGAGCGGGCGCTGGCACGCGAAAAGTGGCTCTATGAACACCTGCTGGACCAGTTGCAGGCCTTCATCGACCCGCTGACCCGCCTGGCGCGCGCCATGGCCGCGCTGGACGCGCTGTGTGCGCTCACCGAGCGCTCGCTCACGCTGAACTGGAGCGAACCGGCCTTCACGCCCGAGCCCTGCATCGAAATCCGCGGCGGCCGCCACCCGGTGGTGGAAGCGCGCCTGAACGAGACCTCGGGCGGCAGCTTCATCGCCAACGACACCGTGCTCGGCCCCAGGGCGCGCATGCAGGTCATCACCGGCCCCAACATGGGCGGCAAGAGCACCTACATGCGCCAGGTGGCGGTGATCGTACTGCTGGCCGGCATGGGCAGCTACGTGCCGGCGCAGAGCTGCCGGCTGGGCCCTATCGACGCCATCCACACCCGCATCGGTGCCGCCGACGACCTGGCCAACGCGCAATCCACCTTCATGGTCGAGATGACCGAGGCGGCGCAGATCCTGAACGCGGTCACACCGAAGGAAGCGCCGGGCCGCCCCAAGCTTACGGCCCCCCCTCGGGGGGAGGACGGGGCACAGCCCCGTCCAGGGGGCGCCTATTCGCTGGTGCTGATGGACGAGATCGGCCGCGGCACCTCGACCTTCGACGGCCTCGCGCTGGCCGGGGGCATCGCCGCCCACCTGCATGACAAGGCGCGCTGCTTCACGCTGTTCGCCACCCATTACTTCGAGCTGACCGAATTCCCCGCCAGCCACCACGGTGCCGTCAACGTGCACGTGAGCGCGGCCGAAGGCGGTGGCAAGGCCGGCATCGTCTTCCTGCACCAGATCGAACCCGGGCCCGCCAGCCGCAGCTACGGCATCCAGGTCGCCCGCCTGGCCGGCGTGCCGGCGGCCGTGGTGCAGCATGCGCGCCATGCGCTGGCGGCCCTGGAATCGCACAGCGAAAGCAGCCGCTCGCAGGTGGACCTGTTCGCGCCGCCGCCAGCCGCCCCCGAAGCCGAAACCCCGCCGGTGGTGGCCGCACTGGCCGCCATCGACCCGGACGCCCTGTCGCCCCGCGAAGCGCTGGAGCAGCTCTACACCCTCAAAAAAATCGCTGGAAACCCATGACCTACTGTGTTGCCGTCAAGCTCAAGGCCGGCCTGGTCTTTCTCTCCGACTCCCGCACCAATGCGGGGCTGGACCAGATCAGCACCTTCCGCAAGATGATCGTCTACGAGAAGCCGGGTGACCGCTTCATGTGCCTGCTCTCGGCTGGCAACCTCTCCATCTCGCAGTCGGTGCGCGAGATCCTGCAGATCGAGCAGTTGCCGCCCGATGAAGAAGGCGGCGAGCCGATCACCATCTGGAACGCCCGCAGCATGTTCGACGCCGCACGGGTGCTGGGCGCCGCCGTGCGCCACGTGTTCGAACGCGACGGCGAGGCGCTCAAGAACGCCGGTGTGGACTTCAACGTGTCCATGATCTTTGGTGGCCAGATCGGCAGCGAAGGCATGCGCCTGTTCCAGGTCTATTCGGCCGGTAACTTCATCGAGGCCACGCCCGAAACGCCGTTCTTCCAGATCGGTGAATCCAAATACGGCAAGCCGGTGCTGGACCGCGTGATCACCCCCGACACGCCACTGGACGAAGCCGCCAAGTGCGTGCTGGTGTCGATGGACAGCACCCTCAAGTCCAACCTGTCGGTGGGCCTGCCGCTGGACCTCGTGGTCTATGAGGCCGACCGCCTGCAAAGCGACAAGATCACCTGCATCGACGAAAACAACCCGTATTTCCTGATGGTGCGCCGGGTCTGGGGCGAGAAGCTGCGCGAGGTGTTCGACGGTATCGAACATCCCACCTGGGACGGCAGTCACACCGAAGTGCCATTGCGCTGCGAAGGCGCGCGCGCACTGCCGCTGCGCAAGATCAGCAGCCCGAAGGAAAAGCTGATCTGAAAGATGTGGGCCTCCACGCTCAGCCGCTGCGCGGGTCGCTGCCCCCCCGAGGGGGTGCGAATCCCGCTTGGGAACGGCCCGGCGCGGGATTCTGGCCCCCATGCGCCACTGCTGCGCGGGTCGCTGCCCCCCGAGGGGGTGCGAATCCCGCTTGGGAACGGCCCGGCGCGGGATTCTGGCCCCCATGCGCCACTGCTGCGCGGGTCGCGGGCGAAGCGCCGTCATGCCCGCGCAGGCGGGCATCCAGCAGAGTCACCCTGGCTGGAGTCACTGCCCTCACGCCACCGCCTCGCAGATCGCTGCTGACGCTTCCCTGCATTCTTGAACCATGCCGCTGATCATCTTTTCCCACGCCAACAGCTTCCCAGCCAGCACGTACGGGGTGCTCTTTCGCAGCCTGCGCGCGCGGGGTTACACGGTGCGGGCCGTGGAGAAGTTCGGGCATGCACCCCAGTACCCGGTCACCAGCAACTGGCCACTCCTGGTACAGCAGCTGGCCGACTTCGCCGGTCCCGAGATCGAGCGGCATGGCAAGGGTGCCTGGCTGGTCGGGCATTCGCTGGGCGGCTTTCTCAGCCTCATGTGCGCCGCCCGCCACCCGACGCTGGGTGGCCACCCGGTGCGCGGGGTGCTGCTGCTCGACTCGCCCGTGCTCGGTGGCTGGCGCGCCCGTGCGCTGGCCCTGGCCAAACACACCCAGTTGGTGGGATCGCTCTCGCCGGGCAAGATCAGCCGCAAGCGCCGCAACACCTGGCCCGGCGCCGACGAGGCACTGGCTCACTTTCAGCACAAAAAGGCCTTTGCCCGCTGGGACCCGCAGGTATTGCGCGACTACATCGAGCACGGCACGGTGGACGTGAACACACCAAACGGCCGACAGCGACAGCTGGTTTTCGACCGCGATGTCGAAACCGCCATTTACAACAGCCTGCCCCACAACCTGGACCGCCTGCTGCGCAAGCACCCCCTGCAGTGCCCGGTGGCCTTCCTGGGCGGCACCGAATCGCTGGAAATGAAGCAGGTGGGCATGGCGATGACGCAGCGTCTGGTGGGCACACAGCACCCTGAACGCCTGAACATGCTGCCCGGCAGCCACCTCTTTCCCATGGAAATTCCGCTGGACACGGCGGCAGCCATCGACAACAGCCTGCAAGCGCTGGCCCGCTGAAAACGCCCGTCGGGTGCCCCTGGTGCCTGCGGCCCCGTGCAGTCACCGACACCACGCCGGCAAGATGTTGGGTATAACGCAGCAAACACCGCGCCCCAGCGCCTTTTCATGAAGCGACTGATCACCGAAGCTGCGCCCACCGCCGACAGCCCCTGGTGGCTCAAGCTGCTGCACTGGCAGCCCGATCGCCTGCGCCTCTGGCAGCGGCTGGGCATGGCGCTGCTCATCACGCTGGCCGCCCTGTGGCTGCGCCAGGGGCTGGCGCCGGCCGAATCGGGCGGGCGCTTCATCACGTTTTCCCTGGCTGCCGCGCTGTCGGCGCTGTATGGCGGGTTCGCCGCCGGCCTGTTCAGCACGTTGCTGGGCATGGTGCTGGTCAACTTTCTGCTCGTCCACCCGTACTTCCAGCTCGCCATCACCAACCCGGCCGAAGCCTTCTGGCTCAACACCTGGTTTCTGGTGACCCAGTTGGTGGTGGTCGGGGCGATCTGGCGCATGCAGGCCCAGAACCGGCAACTGCAGGAAAGCAACCAACACATCCGAGACAGCCAGCAGCACTTTCTGGACACCTTCGAGCATGCTGCCGCCGGCATCACGCACGTCGGCTTTGACGGTCAGCTCCAGCGCGTCAACGGCACCTTCTGCCGGCTGGTGGGGTATTCGTTCGAGGAACTGCGCCAGATGCGCTTCCAGGACCTGACCCACCCCGACGACATCGGGCCGGACGAGGTGCTCATCAAACAAGTGCTGGCTGGCGAACGCAGCAGCTATTCGCTGGAAAAACGCTACCGCCGCAAAGATGGCCGCACGGTCTGGGCGCACCTGACGGTGTCCATGGTGCGCAAGCCCAATGGCCTGCCCGACTACCTGATCTCGGTGGTGCAGGACATCACCAGCCTCAAGGCGGCCGAAGAAACGGTGCGCACCAACGAACGGCTGCTGCGGCAGGCCCAGGCCCTGTCGGGGTTTGCGAGCTGGGAGGCCGACATCAAGGGCGACCGCATCCGTGCCCACCACAACTCGCACCAGCGCCTGGGACTGCCCAAAGGGGAATACACCTCGACCGAGCTGCTGAACATCGTGCATCCGCGCGACCGCGACCGCTTTGCGGCCGAGTGGCGCGCAGCGCTCAAAAGCACGCTGTTCAACGGCAACTACCGCATCCGCATCGACGGCAAGGATCGCTGGGTCGGCATCCGTGCCGAATTCGAACGCAACGCCGACGGGCACGCGGTGCGCGCCTTTGCCGTGGCCCAGGACATCACCGACCGCAAGCGTGCCGAGATCGAAATCCGCCGCCTGAACGCCTCGCTGGAACAGCGCATCCAGGAACGCACGCGCAAACTGCGCGCTGCCTACGACGAACTGGAAAGCTATTCCTACGCGGTGGCGCACGACCTGCGCTCGCCCCTGCGGGTCATCAACGGGTTTGCCCAGGCGCTGGAGGAAGACAACCCGGCGCTCGACGCGGTCAGCCACAAGCACCTGGCCCGCATCATGGGCGCCAGCAAAAAGATGGGGGAACTCATCGACGGCCTGCTGCAGT
This sequence comes from Hydrogenophaga electricum, assembly GCF_030160815.1. Taxonomy (NCBI): domain Bacteria; kingdom Pseudomonadati; phylum Pseudomonadota; class Betaproteobacteria; order Burkholderiales; family Comamonadaceae; genus Hydrogenophaga; species Hydrogenophaga electricum. The sequence continues at coordinate 90,946 of NZ_BSPB01000003.1, forward strand.
TGGCCCAGATCGGCCGCAGCGACCTGCGGCGCGAACCGGTGAACATCAGCCAGGTGTCGACGCGGCTGCTGGAAGACCTGGCGCTGCAAACGCCCGAGCGCCGCGTGGACTGGCGCGTCGAGCCCCACCTGCAGGCGCAGGCCGATCCGGCCCTGGTCGAGGCCCTGCTGCAGAACCTGCTGCACAACGCCTGGAAGTACACCTCACAAACGCCGGAGGCACGCATCCGTGTCTATGAGGACATCGTCGACGGCCAGCCGTTCTACTGCGTCAGCGACAACGGCGCCGGCTTCGACATGAAGCGCGCCGAAAAGCTCTTCCAGCCTTTCCAGCGCTTGCACCAGCCGCACGAATTCGCCGGGCTGGGCATCGGACTGGCCACCGCTCAGCGCATCGTCCAGCGCCATGGCGGGGTGATGACCGCGGTGTCGACCCCAGGCCAAGGCGCGACCTTCCGCTTCACCCTGCGCGACGAAGACAACGAATCCCTGCCCTCGGTGCCGCCGTCGATCTGAACAAAGGGACCAGCGCCTCGCAAGACCTCAGCGCTTGACCGGCATCAGCGTCAGGCGCACCCCACCGGGCACCACCTGCAGCGGCCCGGGTTCGTACCCCCAGCCCGCGAGCGTCTGCAACTGTTCGGGCCGCAGGCGGTGCACCACCGCGTCCTGCAACACCGATTCGGCCAGCACACCACCCAGGCGACTGACCCGCGGTTGCTGGGCCACCGGCACGCCTGGTACATCGAAGCGCTCCACACGCACCGCATCCAGCCGCAGCGTGCCATCGCTCGGTTCGAAGCGCAGTCCGTAGCTCAGCTCCAGCAGCCCCTGCAGGCTGCGCCCGCCGGTCAGCGCGCTGCCCAGCGTGTAGTCCATCTGGGTCGCAATGCGGTTCTGCGCGGGCAGCAGCCGCAGGCGCGGGTGGGTCAGCGACACATCAAACAGCTCCATGTAGCGCGTGTCCACAGGAAAGTGGCGCGCCAGCATTTCGGCCAGGCGTGCCTCGGAGACCTCCACCGTGCGCGGGCCCGGCGCCATGGCCGAGCAGGCGCTCAGCCCCATGCCGAAGGCCAGCGCCAGCCCCGCTGCGCCCATGCTTTTGAGTCCGGTCCGACGATCCATAGCGGTCTGTTCCTACCTGATGCTGGCGCCCATTCTAGGAAGCCAGCACCCGTTTGCCGGGTTTCGCCCCGGTAAAGGCGGTGACATTTCACGGCACGGGCGCGGCATTTCGCGAGCAGCAGCCGCGACCCGTCGCAAAGTGGTGGCGACCGCCATCGGCACCCGGCACAGTGCGCTCCATCTCGCCCCGGAAGCCCACCATGCCGCCCATCCTCGACATCCTCCGCCACACCCCTGTTGCCGTTTTCGTCCTGCTGGCCGGCCTGCTCGGGCTCGGTCTGACCCAGTGTTTCGCGCGGGAGGTCCGCTCCCGCCGCGTGCTGGTCATGGGCCTGGCCATGGCCAGCCTGTCGTTTTACGGCGTGCTCTCCACGTTCGCCGGACACACCCTTGCCGTCCCCGTCTGGCTGGGCGCCGCGGTGGTGAGTTACCTCGGCACCGCACACCGTGCGCCGCCAGCCGGCACCCGCTACGACGTGGTGCGGCAGCGCTTCAGCATCCCCGGCAGTGTGATCCCGCTGATCCTCATCCTCGCGGTCTTTCTGACCAAATACGCCGTGGGCGTGGCCCTGGTCCTGCACCCGGAACTGGTTCGGCACGCGCCCACGGCCTGGGGCATCAGTGCCCTGTACGGGCTGTTCAGCGGACTGTTCGCCGGTCGCGCCATGCGGCTGCTCCATCTGGCGCGGCGCACCGCTCTGGCCACAACGGTCCCCACCCTTCCGACACCCCCCAACCTGGCCTGAGCCCTCAACCCACTGGAGAAAACCCCACCATGCACCCCCACCCCGACACCCTGGAACACCTCGCCCGCCGCCGTGCCGGCATGAAACTGGGCTGGTACGTGCACGCCAGCGTGTACGCGCTGGTCACCCTGCTTCTCTGGACCCTTGCGCAACATGCCGGCCGCGACTGGGCCATTTTCCCCACGCTCGGCTGGGGCCTGGGTCTGGCCATCCACGGCGTGGTGGTGTTTCTGCACGGCAGCGACGTGCTGGAAAAACAGGTCGAGCGCGAACGCATCCGCCTCGGGCTGCCCCCCCGCAACTGAAGCTCCGCAGCCCCACACGGGCACACCGGCCTCTCTAGAATCCTCGGCATGCCCATTCCCTGGTCATCGGCAGCACGGCACGCGGCCCAGACCGCCGGTTTCTGCCTGGCCATCGCGGCGCTGCAATACGGTTTTGCGCCCGACCGACCCTGGCAACCCCTGCTGGCCTATTCGCTGTGTATCGGCCTCATCACCTGGGCCGTGATCGACCTTGGCCGGCACGCCTTGCCCGCAGGTCGCGGCACGGGCTGGCCACACGGCTGGCCGGGTGTGCTGCTGGTGCTGGCCGGTATTGCAACCGGCTACCTGCTGGGCAATGCCCTGGCCGACCTGCTGTGCCAACGCTTCGGCTGGTACCGCACCGACACACCCGTCGACCTGCAGGCCGAGATCCGACGCAGTCTGCTGATCACGCTGGTGGCGGCGGTGGTGGGCGTTTACTACTTCTACAGCCGGGGCCGCAGCGCTTACTTGGAACGCGAGATGCTGCAGGCGCGCGGCCTGGCCGCTGAATCACAGTTGCGCCTGCTGCAGAGCCAGTTGGAGCCGCACATGCTGTTCAACACACTGGCCAATCTGCGGGCCCTGATCGCCACCGATCCCCCGCGCGCCATCGCCATGCTGGACCAGCTCAACCGCTTCCTCCGCGCCACTTTGCAGGCCTCGCGCAATACCCGGCACCCACTGGCCGACGAATACGACCGCCTGCGTGACTATCTGGCACTGATGAGCGTGCGCATGGGCGCGCGCCTGCGCTGCACCCTGACGCTACCCGACACCCTGGCCAGCCACCCGGTGCCGCCACTGCTGCTGCAGCCCCTGGTGGAAAACGCGATCCGCCACGGTCTCGAACCCGCACGGCTCGGCGGCGAAATCACCGTGCAAGCCGAAAGCGACGGCCAGACCCTCTGGCTCGAAGTGCGCGACGACGGCATCGGCTGCGACGGCGACCCCACCGAAGGCTTCGGCCTTACCCATGTGCGCGAGCGCCTGCTCAACGCCTACGGCCCGCAAGCCCGCCTGCACTGGCACAGTGCCCGCGGCCAGGGCACCCGCGTGCGCCTGCAATTGCCGCTGCGGCCCGCAGCGGCCACCCCATCGCCATGAACGCCTCCGCCCTTATCGCCGAAGACGAACCCCTGCTCGCCGCCGCGCTGCAGGCCGAGCTGGCGCAAACCTGGCCCGACTTGCGCATCGTGGCCGAGGCCTGCGACGGCGTGGCCGCCGTTCAGCAGGCACTGGACTGCCGGCCCGACGTGCTGTTTCTCGACATCCGCATGCCCGGCCAGAGCGGCCTGGAGGCCGCGGCCGAGCTGGCCGAAGAGTGGCCCGACAGCGGGCCCGATACGGCCCCCTTCCCGGTGCTGGTGTTCGTGACGGCCTACGACCAATATGCCTTGCAGGCCTTCGAGGCCCAGGCGGTGGACTATCTGCTCAAACCCGTGGTGCCGGAGCGACTGGCACGCACGGTGCAACGGGTGCAGGCCTTGCTGGCGACACGGCGCCCTTTGGTGGCCCCCGCCTCCCGCGACGCCCTGCAGCCCGATGACGCCACGCTGCAGCGCCTGCGCGCCCTGCTGGCACCACCGCCCCACGCCACGCTGAAAGTGATCCAGGCCAGCGCCGGCGCTCACCTGCGCCTGGTACCGGTGGACGAGGTGCTGGTGTTCGAAGCGGCCGACAAATACGTGCGCGTGATCACCACCGCGCACGCAGCAGAAAGGGGCGGCGAACTGCTCATTCGCACGCCCCTTCGGGAATTGTTGCCCCAGCTCGACGCCAGCGTTTTCTGGCAGATCCACCGCAGCACCGTGGTTCGCGCCACCGCCATTCACAGCGTGCTGCGCGACGAGGCCGGGAAACTGCATCTGACGCTGCGCGACCACCCCGGGCGCTGGGCCATCAGCCGGCTCTACGCCCCGCTGTTCAAGGCAATGTAACCGCCCTGCGAACTCGGCGATCAGTAGCGGTTGCCACCCCGGCGGTCACCGTCGCGGTCACGGTGGCGCGGGCCGCGGCGGTCGTCATCGCGCCACCTGTTGTGCCCATGGCGCCAGCCCGGGTACACATAGACCGGCTGCGGCTGCACCACCGGCTGCACGTAATAGCCCGGCCGGTACACCGGGGCCGGCTGCACATACACAGGTGCCGGCTGCACATACATCGGTGGCGGTCGCACATAGACCGGCGCCGGTTGCACGTACACGGGTGCCGGCTGCACATACACCGGACGCGCGTTGGACACACCCACCGACACGCCGGGCGAGTTCACACCGATCGACCAGTAAACGTCGTCCCGCGCATGCGCCTGGGTGGCCATCGCACTCAGGCCCCAGGCACCGGCCGCCAGCGCCGCCATCGCCAGCCAGCGCGCGCCACGGCCGCTGTCCGCACGCAAAGTTGTCGTTTCCATCGTGTTGCTCCTGTTGGGGGACAAAACACCTGTTCTGTCCTGACCGCATTAGAGGCGTTCACGCTGTAACGCATGCCGCTTCTTCGGTCAAAGGCGTTACGAAACGTTAAATTGCGCGCCGAATCTGGGCGCTGGCTGGCACCCGCTGCGTCAACGCAGGAAAAAGGTCACACCAGCCCCCAGCAACGCGGCCACCACCAACGAACCCCAACGCCACCAAGGCGACGGGCTTGGGTCAGACGCCGGCAGCAGGTCAGGGTCATCGGCCACGGTGTTTTCAAACGCCGGCTGGTGGTGCGTGTCGGCGCCCACCCGGGTGGGCCCCCCCGGCGCAGCCCAGGCTGCCCAGAGCGCATGCGCGTGCTGCGGCACGATCGCGCCCCGGTCCACCGCCCTCTCCACATCGGCCCAGCCGAGCTGCACCCGCACCGACGGCAGGAACACATCTTCCATCTGCGTGGCTTCCCAGTGGGAGTGTTCGTCTACGCTCACGGTGTCCGGGTTGTCGTTCGGCTGCATCGGGTTCCTCCAGTTTCAGTGCTGATGCACGGCTTTGCAGCCGGCTGGATTGCAACGATAGCCGAAACAAAGCGTAACCCCAAACGCCCGGCGCCACAGCGCTCACACCCCGGCCATCACTTCCCGGCAAGCCCCCGCCCTACGGCGGCAGACGCAGCCCGCCATGCCCTTGCCCATCCGCTCACAGTCCGGATGGCAGGCCGCGCCATCACGGGCCCGAAGGTGTACATAAAATGAATTAAATCCCCAACAAATTCAGGGTTGCCATGCATTTCCTCAACCGTCCCGCCGGCACGCTGCCCGCATTGGCTGCGCTCACACTGTCGCTCAGCGCCTGCGCTGCAGGCCCTTCCCAGCCGCCCCCCCAGCACAGCGCGCCAACCCTGACCCACAACTGCCAACCACAGGAAACGGTCGGCTTCTCCTGCGAACTGCACGATCACCGGCTGCTGTCGATGTGCGCGTCGCCGGGGTTCGCCATATTCAAGGGCCTGCCCAAAGACAACCCGGGCTACGCTTATCTGGTCGTCGGCACCTCAGAAGGGAGGGTGCAATACAGCTACCCGCCCAACCCCTACGACTACAAGCAGCACTTCTTCACCGACGTGCCCTCCAACGGCATTCCCTACATGTTCGTCACGTCCGAGAAGGGAGAGTTCTTTTTCCTGGCCGAACGGGATGACACCGACCCACTCGGAGCCGGCCAATGGACGCCGGAGAATTTGCCCGAGGGTTGGTCGGTCAGCGAAAAAAACAAGCCACGCGCCTGTGTCCGCGTGCTGGAATTCGACAACTTTCACGCCATGGGGGTGACACACGCTTCCGTGTGGCGCCTCAAAGAGTGGGAGCGGCGCAAAGCTGAAAAAGTCAAGGCGTCACAACCATGAGCGCCACCACTCCTGCCATTCCTGGACTGGCCACAGCCCAGCAGAGCGAGCGGGCTGAATCCCTGTTGGTAACGGCCTACCGCAGCGGCATCACCGATGCCAAAGAACTGGCGAATTTCATGGGGCAGACGCAGCACGAAAGTCAGAACTTCTCCCGCCTCGAAGAAAACCTGAACTACCGGGGCTCCGTGCTGTGGCAGACCTTCAAAGGTGACGCTGAAGTTCCCCCTCGCAACGGACTGACCGAAAACGAAGCGAATGCGCTCGCAGCCATCGGCGACCGTCAACAGCGAAACCAGGCGATTGCCGACAAGATCTATGGGGGTGAATGGGGTGGAAGGCGCCTCGGCAACGTTGAGCCTGGTGACGGCTACCTGTACCGAGGCCGTGGCTACATCCAGTTGACCGGAAGAGGCAACTACGCAGAGTACCAACAAAAAACCGGACTCGATCTGGTCAATCAACCCGAGCTGGCAGCGAACCCGGGAAACGCCGAAACACTGGCCATTCAATATTGGAAGGACAACGTCCAAACAAAGGGCAATGCGCGAGCTAGCGTCACCGACGCGGGCTCGATCATCAACACAGGTCAGATCGGAAATGCAGTCAAAGGCCTCGCCGACCGCCAAGCCAAGGCTGCCGCCTGGGAAGAGGCCATCGGCAACGGCTATCTGCAAGAAGCGCTGGCGCGCCACCCCTTGCCTAACGAGCAAGCAACGCGCTCACCAGCCCCGCCCGAGCAGACACCGCTTCGCCTCCAACCCAGTTTGAGCCTCTCACCGCAGAGCCTGCAGCTCATCCAAGACAGCGAGCACCACGTCCGCAACCTCGCCGAGCGCTACCACCTGCCCTGGGACCCGGGCATGGACAACACCGTCTTTGCCCTGGCCCAGCGAGCCCAGGCGCAGGGGTTGACCGGCATCACGCACCTGAAGGTCGAACAGGGTCTCATCCACTTTGCCCAGTTCAACGGCAACGGCAGCCCGCTCAAGGAAGGGCAGATGGGCGCGCTGGATGCGGCCAACACGCCGGCTTACGCGTCGGTGACGTCCATGACAGGCGCAGAACCCCGCCCCCTAACCACACCGGAAACCCAGCTCCTGGCGCCGGGTTTCGTTCTCCACCACTGACTTCCGAGTCCTCCGATGCGCGCCACGTCTCCTGCACCCACCATCGGACAATCCGTTCTCTGTCGAGTCCTGTTCTGGTCCCTGGTTGCCCTGTCGCTCAGCGCCTGCGCTGCAGGCCCTTCACAGCCGCCCCCCCAGCACAGCGCGCCAACCCTGACCCACAACTGCCGACCACAGGAAACGGTCGGCTTCTCCTGCGAACTGCACGATCACCGGCTGCTGTCGCTGTGTGCCTCGCCAGGGTTTGAGAAGTTCGCCGGCCAGCCCAAAGACAACCCGGGCTACGCCTACCTCGTGGTGGGCTCGCTGCATGGGCAAGTGCAACACAGCTATCCGGACAAACCCAGCGAGTACAAAAAATACCTGTCGTCAGGGAGCACGATGTCGGCTTGGCCCTACGTGAAGGCCATCTCTCAAAAAGGCACCTTCTTTTACGCGAATGGCGACGCCGAGACGCCGGTCAGCCTGACACCTGAAAACCTCCCTCCCGGCTGGCATGTGGAGCCTGCGCCCACGAGAGGCGATTCGTACTGTACGAACAGAGTGCATCGAGAAAACTTCGATGCGGTATTGCTCCAGCTCCCTCCTGCGACGAACTGAGCAACCCGAGTGAATGCCGGAGGAAACCGAAGGAGTGCTTGTGCCTGCCCCGTATGTCCCGCATCTGAACAGCGATCAACAGCGGCAACGCGCCGAGTCGCTTCTGGCACACGCCTACCGCAGCGGTATCACCGATCCCCAAGAACTCGCCAACTTCATGGGGCAGGTTCAGCACGAAAGTCAGAACTTCTCCAAGTTGGAAGAAAACCTGAACTACAGCGGCGGCCGCCTGTTTGACGTGTTCGGCCCCCGCAATGGCCTGACTAGCCAACGGGCAAATGACATTGCGGCCATTCCGGACAAAACAGAACGCGCTCGGACCGTTGCCGAACAGGTCTACGGAGGCGCCTACGGTGCCAGGGCCTTGGGCAACACCGAACCCGGAGACGGCTACAACTACCGGGGCCGCGGCTATGTGCAACTTACCGGCAAGAAGAACTACGCTGCCTACGCCACATCAACGGGCCTCGATCTGCTGAACCACCCTGAACTGGCTGCCAACGAGCCAAACGCCGAGCTCCTGGCCATCAACTACTGGCAAACCGCCGTTCAATCAAAGGGACAGGCGCGCACCGATGTCGTCGAGGCGGGCTCCATCATCAACACGGGAAGCATCGGAAATCAGGTCAAAGGCCTCGCCGACCGCCAAGCCAATGCTGCCGCCTGGGAAGCCGCCCTTGGCAAAGAAGGCTACCTGCAAGAAGCGCTGGCGCGCTACCCCTTGCCTGACGAGCAAGCAACGCGCTCACCAACCCCGCCCGAGCAGACACCGCTTCGCCTCCAACCCAGTTTGAGCCTCTCACCGCAGAGCCTGCAGCTCATCCAAGACAGCGAGCACCACGTCCGCAACCTCGCCGAGCGCTACCGCCTGCCCTGGGACCCGGGCATGGACAACACCGTCTTCGCCCTCGCCCAGCGAGCCCAGGCGCAGGGGTTGACCGGCATCACGCACCTGAAGGTCGAACAGGGGCTCATCCACTTTGCCCAGTTCAACGGCAACGGCAGCCCGCTCCAAGAAGGGCAGATGGGCGCGCTGGATGCGGCCAACACGCCCGCCAGCGAATCGGTGACGCAACTGGCCCTGGCCGCCACCCCGGCCCCCCGGGAAACCGGTGTAGACCTCGCCTTCGCGAGCGGCACCGAACCGCTGGCGCTGCAGCGCTGACGCCGCCCTAGAATGGGCGGATGAGCTCCAGCAACACCTCTTCCCACCACAAAAACAACGCCCCCGCCGCCGACGGCGCCGAGCACAAGGTCTCCAACTTCCTGCGCCAGATCATCGAAAAAGACCTAGAGCAAGGCACCTACGCCAGCCGCCAGTGGGGCGGTGGCCCGGGCGATGCCGCCTTCCACGACGCCGGCCAGCCCGACCCGGCCAAGATCCGCACCCGCTTCCCGCCCGAGCCCAACGGCTACCTGCACGTGGGCCACGCCAAGAGCATCTGCCTGAACTTCGGCCTGGCGCGCGACTACGGCGGCGTCTGCCACATGCGCTTTGACGACACCAACCCCGAGAAGGAAGAAAAGGAGTACGTCGACTCCATCCTCGACGCGGTGCAGTGGCTGGGCTTTGGCTGGCAGAGCAGCTTCAACGGCAAGACCGAACAGCACCTGTACTACGCGTCGAACTACTTCGACTTCATGTACCGCGCGGCCGAATACCTGATTACCGCCGGCCACGCCTATGTGGACGAACAGACCGCCGAAGAAATGCGCGTCAACCGCGGCGACTTCGGCAAGCCCGGCGTGGACAGCCCCTTCCGCGCCCGCAGCCCCCAAGAAAACCTGGCCCGCTTCCGCGACATGCGCGACGGCAAACTGGCCGACGGCGCCGCCGTGCTGCGCGCCAAGATCAGCATGCAGTCGCCCAACATCAACATGCGCGACCCGGCCATCTACCGCATCCGCCGCGCCACGCACCACAACACGGGCGACGCCTGGTGCATCTACCCCATGTACACCTTCGCGCACCCCATCGAGGACGCGCTGGAGCAGATCACCCACTCCATCTGCACGCTGGAATTTGAAGACCAGCGCCCCTTCTACGACTGGCTGATGGAGCGCCTCATCGAAGGCGGCCTGCTCAAGGCCCCGCCGCCGCGGCAGTACGAATTTGCGCGCCTGAACCTCACCTACGTCATCACCAGCAAGCGCAAGCTGGCGCAGCTGGTGAACGAGAAAAAGGTCAGTGGCTGGGACGACCCGCGCATGCCCACCATCGTCGGCCTGCGCCGCCGCGGCTACACGCCCGAAGCCATCCAGCTGTTTGCCGAACGCATCGGCGTGACCAAGAGCGATTCGTGGATCGACTACAGCACGCTCGACGGCTGCCTGCGCGAAGACCTGGAAAACAAAGCCCACCGCGGCATGGCCGTGCTCGACCCCGTCAAGCTGGTGCTCACCAACTGGGCCGAGGTGTTCGGCTCGGACGGTTACACCGAAGACTGCACCCAGCCCGCCCTGCCCCACAGCGCCATTGCCGAGGGGCAAACGCCCCCGCCCGACCGCGTGTTCAAGATCGGCAAGGACGTCTGGATCGAACGCGAAGACTTTGAAGAAGTGCCGCCCAAGGGCTACAAGCGCCTGTTCCCCGGCAACGTGGTGCGCCTGAAGGGCGGCTACGTCATCGAATGCACCGGCGTGGGCGCCAAGGATGCCGACGGCCAGGTGACCGAAGTGCACGCCAAAGTGATTGCCGGCACCAAGAGCGGCACCCCCGGCGCCGACAGCGTCAAGGCCAAAGCCGCCATCACCTGGGTGGGCGCCGCCGACGGCGTGAGCGCCGAAGTGCGCCTGTACGACCGCCTGTTCACCGACCCGCAACCCGACGCGGGCGGCAAGAACTTCCTGGACGCGCTGAACCCCGACAGCCTGAAGGTGGTGACGGCCTACGTGGAGCCATCACTGGCTGCGGCCAAGCCCGACCAGAAATTCCAGTTTGAGCGGCACGGCTACTTTGTGGCAGACCGCACGGACCACGGCGTGGGCGGGAAAGTGGTGTTCAACCGGGTGACGGGGTTGAAGGATTCTTGGGGGAAGTGAGTGGCTATGAAGCAACCCGCCCCTCGCGTCGTGGTGTTTGCCGGGCCCAACGGCGCAGGCAAATCAACCCATGCCGACGCGATCTTGGCCGAATTGCGCATTCCCACCTTTGTCAACGCCGACTACATCGCGCGCGGCTTGGCTGGACAACAGGCTCAGACCGTCGCTTTGGCGGCTGGCCGCATCATGTTGAATCGGTTGCGCGAATTGAGCGCGGCGCGAGCCGACTTCGCGTTTGAATCCACGCTGTCGAGCAGGAGCTTTCACCCCTTTCTGCAGCGCCTCAAACAGCAGGGCTACCACGTCGCCATCTTTTATTTCGCACTCAGCAGCAGCGGCCTTGCCCTGCGACGTGTCAAACACCGGGTGGCCCAAGGCGGCCATAGCGTACCCGCCGAAGACATCAAGCGCCGATTTGGACGCAGCCTGTCCAACTTCTTTCGCCTGTATGCCGACGTAGCAAACGAATGGATGGTGTTTGACAACTCCAGTGGGACCACAGCCCAAGCCGTGGCCCACCTACGAAACGGTCAACTGATCGTAGAGGACCCCAAAAGATGGAAAAGACTCCAAACCCTGGCCCGCAGCTGACCCCAAGCCCGCGCGCCTTGCAAAGGGCGCTCAATCAATCTGCACAAAAGGCCCATCGCCTCGCCCAAGCATTCGGCCAAACCGTGCCGGCCGAGAAGCCAAAGCCCCAGAGTTCGAAACGGCCAACCAGCAAGTCCGCCAAACCGTTGGCGCACTGACAGCGAACCCATCAAATGCTCGCCACCCCACTCGAAATCGCGCTGGACCGGTGCATCACCGCGCGACAACAGCGCGGCCAGCGCACCTACCACGTCAGCGACGAGCGCCTGATGGCCTTTGCTCAACTCACACCACTGCAGCGCCTGCAATGGGTGGAACAGTGCTCGCACTTCGTGCGAATGGGGCAACAGGCCCGGCAAGCCAACGGTGCCCCAGCGGCCAACCGCTGAGCCGGGTATAGCCAGCTTGCACAGACCGATCCGGTCCATACCCGCCACCAAGAGCGAGGCCACCAAACCAGGAACCCAGGACCGCACCATCAACCGAAAACCAATCAGGGGAATATCTTGATCAGACAGTCCTTCGCAGTCGCCGTCATTGCCATCACCTTGCTTGCGGGCTGCGCCATGTCACCGACAGTTCAGTACAAGAGCGGAACAGGTCCTGTGACGGCATCCATTTCTGACGACGGGCTGTCCATGTGGACCGACATGCCTGGCAGTGACGTTCGCTTGGCGCAATCAAACGTGTACGTAAGCGGCGCTCCGACGAGCTTCTTCTTCGTGGGCGTTATTCTGGTGGACAACACCAGCGCAGGCAACGCGCGTCTGGCCAAACAGATTCCACCTGAGTTTGGTGTGACGCTTGCACCGGCCGTCACGCAATCATTGCAGCGGGCGGCAGAGGCGTTGAAGCCTCGCACATTGAACCTGAGCAATCAGCATGCTGCCAACCTGGACATGCATCTGACACCGATGGTGCGAATGGTCCATGTTGGCGACGGCAACTTCAACCTTGAACCACAAGTAAAGGTGGATTTCCTGGATTCCGAAGGTAAACGCCAGACACGCACTTACCTTTACAACTCTGGGCTTGCACTGCCGGTTCAAGGCGCAGGCAACGCTTGGGGCAACGACAAGCTCCGCCTCTTCCACCGCCACCTTTCCCATGCCTACGGTGTACTTGCTCAAGTGATCCTCATGGATCAGCAAGGAAGATTCCAAAAGTCCTTGAATGCCGAAACACCCAACGTCATCAAAGAGAGCAAGGCCGGCTTGGTGACTGTGAAGCTTATCCTGATTGAGGATCTGGGGGACGCCCTCGTTACACACGAAATGGTGGGCTCAAACAGAGGAACGCAGCGCTTCATCGTGGAGGACAAGCGAACGGCAGCGCAGCTGGTTATCCTGTAACGTGCGCTCGGCGGCCTGCAACCAGCGAAACCCTCGCGATACCCATGAACTCGGGCAAGGGATTACGCCCCCAATCGAAGCTGCCACCAGCTTCTGCCCGCATGCACGACAAGCGGGCCACCCGGAAGCGTTGAAACAAGTCAAGCGGCTTGGTGCGGAGCCGGATAGTCAGACAAAGTATGGGCTTAATGATGCACACCGACATTCATAGCAACACCGCCATCACCTGGGTGGGCACCGCCGATAGCGTGAGCGCCGAAGTGCCCACCATAGCCAACACTTACGACCGCCTGTTCACCGACCCGCAACCCGACGCGGGCGGCAAGAACTTCCTGGACGCGCTGAACCCGGACAGCCTGAAGGTGGTGACGGCCTACGTGGAGCCGTCACTGGCCGCCGCCCAGCCGGACCAGAAGTTCCAGTTTGAGCGCCACGGCTACTTTGTGGCCGACCGCGCGGACCACGGGGTGGGCGGGAAAGTGGTGTTTAACCGGGTGACGGGGTTGAAGGATTCTTGGGGCAGATGAGAGTCCATAGCGGCCAAAAATTCTGCATTTCACGAAGGGAAGAAATGATGGCAACCAATACAAAAGCAACAGCAAATCCAAAAAACTCAGTCATAACAATACCCAAAGTTGCCATCAAATCAAGTGGGCCAGACCTCTCAAAACACCCAATTGCAAATTCAATAGAAACCTTGATTTCATGCGTAACCGATATCGCATGGGCACTATCTGTGGCAGTCCCGCACGCACAAAAAACTCAAATTAGATTCATGCGGAAGCTAGCTGCACGACAGAGGAAAAACTTGGAGGCAATAAAAAAGTCAAACGGATCAGAGCAGGCAGAAGCGATCGCAGGAGTCCTGGAAACCGCTAGGAATGTCGATATGCTACTTGCATCCAAAATGCCTGATGCAATCGTTCGAGGACTTTTCATTCAACTTTTTTGCGAATTCGACAACTACACTGGAAATCTAATTCGCTCCATCGCAACACTAGATGAATCAAAGTTCTTCCACCTCAAACGCGAAATCACAATCGGCGAACTAAAGAGCCTTCCAACAATAGACGCACTCAAAAACGATCTATTAGAAAAAGAAATCGAGAACCTGAGAAGAGAAAGCTACCCAAAGCAGTTCCAGACACTAGAGAAGGACTACGAACTCACACTAACAAAGTTCGATGAATGGACGGACTTTGTCGAAGCCAGCCAGAGAAGAAACCTATTCACACACGTGGGCGGCATAGTCAGCGATCAATATATCTCCGTTTGCAGCGCGAATGGTTCTGACTCGAAAAAACTAAAACCAAAAGGTTCCCAGCTATCTCTAAGTCCTGAGTACTTTTTCCGCGCCTGTGAAGTTGTTGAAATAACAGGAATTATGCTTGGGCACACGCTGTGGAGAAGAATTTTCCCAGCAGAGCACAATCTTGCTAATTCACATTTAAACCATTTAGTGTATGAGAAGTTGCGCACACAAAATTTTCGAGGGGCACTCAGACTCTCAGAATTCGGCCTGTCACCTGTAATTACCAAACAAACCTCCGGCGTCGACCGAAGAATCAGAGTTATCAACAAGGCAATCGCACTTAGCCGTTTAAACGGATCAAAATCCGCAACAGACTATCTAAACACCGAAGACTGGAGCGATACTCTACGAGATTTTTCTCTTGCAAGGGCGGTGCTTGAAGAAAGGTATTCAGACGCAGCTCAAATAATGAGGAAGATCGGAAAAGAGGGGGAACTAGTCACAGAGTCCGCATATAGGAATTGGCCGCTATTCTTCAATTTCCGCAAGCAACAAGAATTCCTCGAAGCCTATCTCGACGTATTTGGATACTCATTTGGCTCCACGATCACATCAGACCTTCCCGACGCAGATGAAGTGACAACCACCGCTAACAATAAGCAATCAGAAGCACCAAAAAGCGCAAAATCGAGGGCACAACCCAAAAAGCAGAAAACCACAGACACGGTGCTTACCCAATAAAAGGTCTCACGCCGCGGAGGCTGGAGGGGCATCAGGGTTAGGTCTTGCCTTCTGCCTTAATTACCCCTAGAAGTTAGATTTTCATCAGGCGAGCGGCAAATTACCTGTTTCAAGGGAGAAAAAATAGATGGCCAAATTTCTATCCACCACCGGCACCAATTACCATCTGGAAGAATTGATCAAAGGCGCATCCGACCGCCTGATCCTGATCAGCCCCTTCCTCAAGCTCAATGACCGCATGAAGGAGCTTCTGGCGGACAAAAACCGCTTGAAGATCGACGTGCGCATCGTCTACGGCAAGAGCGAGTTGCAGCCGCAGGAAATCGAGTGGCTGCGCGGCCTGACCTACATCCGCACCAGCTTCTGCAAGAACCTGCACGCCAAGTGCTACATGAACGAGGAGATGTGCATCATCACCAGCCTGAACCTCTACGAGTTCAGCCAGGTGAACAACAACGAGATGGGCATCCTGATTCAGCGGGGCGAGGATGCACAGCTCTACAAAGACGCCTACGAAGAGGCGCAGCGCATCATCCGCATCAGCGACGAAGTGCGTATCTCGCTGGAGCGCGTGTCGAACGAGCCCGAAGCCGCCGCAGCCGAGCCAGACAAGGGCTCTGACGCGGAGCCCGCCGGCGACAAGCTGACCTCATCCAAGATCGCGGCCAAGCTGGGCATGAAGACCGCGCAGTTCATGGACCGCGCCACCGAACAGGGTTTTCTGGCGCTGGATGGCGAGAAGCATGTGATGACCGCCAAGGGTGAAAAGGCGGGCGTGGAGTTTGTGGCGAAGTCGCGGTTTGGACCGTACTTCCTCTGGCCGCAGGATTTCCATCCGGTGTGAGAAAACCATGCGCCCTCAAACCATCCAGATCTTCTTACCCGCCGGCGACCCGCGCGGGATGCGAGTTGCAGAGATCACGACGCGTATCGTTCGCGTGATTGAAGTACCTCGCAGCCTGCTCGCTGACTTCATGAAACTGCCTGAAGCCACCCAGGTCGGCGTGTATTTCTTGCTGGGCGATCCAAACGAAGCCGGTCTCACACGACTCTATGTTGGGCAGAGCGGCAACGTCGGCAAGCGCCTGAGCCAGCACAACCAGGCCAAAGAGTTTTGGAACCGCGCGCTGGTGGTGGTGTCGCTCACCAACAGCCTCACGCAGACCCATGCCTTGTATCTGGAATGGTTTTCTATCGCGGAGGCAGCCAAGGCGGCACGGTATGCACTTGAAAACGGCAACGAAGGTGCACGCCCGTACACCCCGCCACCGCTCGAAGCTGATTGCCATGAAATCCATGAAACTGCGGCGACTTTGATGGCTACGCTGGGGCAACCCGTTTTTGAGCCGCTCACGGCTTCTGCCGCAAAGGCTGAAGTGGAGCTGTTCTATTGCAAAGGCTCAGGGGCTGACGGCGTCGGCGAGTACACCAGCGAGGGTTTTGTCGTTCACAAGGGTTCTCGCGGACGAGTGGAAAACGTTCCGTCGATTCAGGGCAAGTCTTGGGAGCGCTTCCGCGAGAAGCTGGTTGAAGACGGCGTACTGATCTTGCAAGACGGTGCGTTGGTGATGACTCGTGACTACCTCTTCACTAGCCCGAGCATGGCGGCAGTCGCACTGCAGGGTAGGTCTGCAAACGGCTGGCTCGAATGGAAAAACAAGAGCGGCAAGACGCTTGACGAGGTCAAGCGGCAACCGGTCGAGGCAGATCCAGACAGCCCCGATCCAGACTGAGTCAAGCCGATCTCAGGTCAGGCTGCCAACTGCCGCCCGAACCGCCCAGTTCCACTCGCCCCAATCACCAACCGCTGCGTCGCTCGCGTAGCCCCCACATAGAACAGCCGCGCTTCCTCGCGCTCGTCTTCGCCCTCGGCGGGCATGCGCCCGGCGCCCACCAGCGCCACCACCGGGAACTCCAGCCCTTTGCTGACGTGCAGCGTCATCACCTTGATGCTGTCGTGCGCGGGGTCGAACACGCTGGATGAGTTGCGGCGCAGCTGGTGCGGTAGCTTGCGTTTGCGCAGGAATTCGGCGCACATGTCCATTTCGCTGTGGTGGCGGCAGAGGATGGCCATGTCGGCCCAGGCGTGGCCTTCGCGGTGGGCGGCGGCCAGCAGCTCGGCCACCTGGGCCACTTCTTCGCGCAGGGTGGGCAGGCGCACGATGAGCGGCGCTTCGCCGTCGCGCCCGCAGCTCACGGGCTTGAGCAGGGGCACGCCGTCGTCGTCCTTGTCTTCGGCGGTCAACAGATCAGCCGCGACGAGGCTGGCGGTTTGAAGGATCTGCCGTGTGTTGCGGTAGTTGATCTTGAGGATGGTGGTGCGCCCCTGCGCCTGGATGCCCACGCTCTTGAAGCTGAAGTTTTTGCTCTTCTGCGTGCGGTCGTAGATGCTCTGCGCGTCGTCGTACAGCACGAGCAAGCTGTTGGTGGCGGGGTCCACCATCTGCACGACCAGGCGCAGCCATTCGGGCGCGAAGTCGTGGCCTTCGTCGATGAGCACGGCCTGGTATTGCCCGCTGGGGATCTGGCGGCGGTCCACGCCGGTGATGACGCGCTGGACCATGTCTTCAAAGAAGGCGTCCCAAGGCAGGTTCTGCGGCGGCAGGTCTTGCCCGTAAGCCACCAGTTGTTGACGACACCATTTGTGGAAGTGCACGGCGTGCACGCGGTCGGCAATGCCTTTGGCGGCCATCACGCGCGCAATCTGCCGGGCCAGCGGCTCGTTGTAGCAGAGGATGAGGATGGGTTTGCTGGCCGCCGTCTGGGCCTTGGCCAGGTGTTCGGCGCGGTAGCCCAGCAGCATGGTCTTGCCCGAACCGGCCACGCCGTGGATGACGCGGTGCCCGTCGCCCAGGCTGCGGGCCAGCTGCTCCTGCTGCAGGTCCATCACCCGCATGATGCTGGGCAGTTCGGCGGCTTCGTCGCTGTCGTCAAACAGCTGGTCCTGCACCTGCACGCGCACCTCGGGGAACATGATCCAGCGCACCCGGTCCATCTGCGGCAGCGACATGACGCCGCCCATCATGAAGGGGAACATGTCCCACAGCCGGCTTTGCAGCGCCTCGGGTTCCACCTGTTCGCCCATCTCGTCCTGGCAGATGACGCGGTGCGGTTCGATGGCGTGGGCGAGTTCGGCCTTGTCGAACTGCGCGCGGGTGATGTTGGGCAGCACCACGCCGTAGCTCCACGGAAAGGCCAGCTTGCCCTGGTGCCGGCCTTCGGGCTGCACCAGCTGCGGGTCGCGCTCCAGCGCGTTCACCACCTGGTGCGCGTACTGCCGGGCCTGTTCCAGCGGGTTGGGAATGGTCTTGGGGCCGAGCTCGCCGTGGATGTCCCAGGTCTGCTTGTTGGCCTGGATCAGGGTAGAGAGCCGGAAGTCCTTGACCTCCAGGATCAGGATGCCCCGGCGCGGGTGCATGACGACAAAGTCCGGGTGCTGGTGCCGGGGGCCGACGGCCACGTCGTACCAGAGCAGGTAGTCGGCGTCGAGCTTGTCTTCCAGCCGCTCGGCGGTGCGGCGTTCGCCGGGCGTCATGCGTGCAACGCAGCTGCCCAGGGCGGGGATGAGTGTGGCCATCTGACTTGTGTCTTTTTGTTTCCCTGGGCGGATGATGCACCAACTCGCAGGAAACACCGCCGCACTCGCTGTCAACGGTGCCCATCGGTACACTGGGTTGCGAAGAACATATTCCGCTCACCTCATGCAATAGGTCCCATGCCCACCATCGCCATCTTCTTCGGCATCGTCGTCCGCATGTGGCACGACGACCATCCACCACCCCACATTCATGTCGAGTACCAGGGGTTTGAGGCGCTGGTCGCCATTGCAACAGGCGAGGTCACCCAAGGGCAATTGCCGCGCAAAGTAGCATCCATCGTCAAAGAGTGGTGTTTGCTGCATCAGACCGAGTTGGTCGACAATTGGCAAAAGGCTCAGCACTTCGAGCCACTGGACCGCATTCAAGGAGCCGACCGTGATTAAGTTGCTGGACGTGAAGCCGCTGAAGGGCCATTCGCTGGAGTTGAGCTTCAGCGACCACTCACAGGGCGTTTTTGACGGGGCGGCATACCTTGCCACGCGACAGGGGCCGCTGCTGGACGCGCTGCGCGACCCCGCATATTTCGGCCGCTGTTTCGTGGACGCGGGAGCACTGTGCTGGCCGAACGGGTTGGAGCTATCGGGAGCCCGGCTCCATGAGCTGGTGAATGCGGCGCAGGTGGCTTGAGCCTGCTGCGAGCGGCCGCCTGGAAACCATTGCGTCCGGAACACCGCGCCGCACCTCTGTGAAAGACTCTGAAAAATGGCTTCTGCTTCGGTCCATCGCCCTGTGAAATCCAAGCAAGTATCCCAGGCCACGGGTGAGCAGGCACGCATTGATGCAGCGCTCAAGCAAGCAGCAGCGCATGCCCGCAAGCAAGTGGCTGCGCAGGGCCTGAAGTTGCCCACCCAAGGCTGGAAGCGCGGAACCATCAGCAACCCGGTGGTCTGACCCGCCCTCGGCGGGCATGCACCCGGCGCCGACCAGCGCCACCACCGGGAACTCCAGCCCTTTGCTGACGTGCCCTTGCGTTTGCGTCGGTACACTCGCGCCCATGCACCCCGCCATCGCCCAACACCGCGCGTCCATCGCGGCCATCTGCCAGCGCTACGGCATTCGCCGGCTGGAGGTTTTTGGCTCGGCCGCGCGGGGCGACGACTTTGTGGCCGAGACCAGCGACGCGGACTTTCTGGTCGAGTTCACCGCCGACGCCCGGCCGGACCTGCGCAGCTTCTACGGCGCCAAGGCCGAGCTGGAGCAGTTGCTGGGCCGGGGTGTGGACCTGGTGGAACCGGGTGCGGTGCGCAACCCCTACGTGCTGGCCAGCATCAACCGCCATCGCGAGCCCGTGTATGCAGCGTGACCCGCGCGCCTTCCTGTGGGATGTGCGCGAGGCGGCGCAGGCGATCCAGTCGTTCACGGCGGGTCTGGACGTGAAGGACTATGTCAGCAATGAGCTGGTGCAAGCGGCGGTGGAGCGCAAGTTCGAGGTGATTGGCGAGGCGCTCAACCAGTTGGCGAAGCTGGATGCGGCGATGGCCGCCCGCATCCCGGACGTGCCGCAGATCGTGGCCTTTCGCAACCAGCTGATCCACGGCTACGCGACCGTGAACCCGGACACGGTCTGGAACATCGCGCAGAACACGCTGCCGGGGTTGCTGTCGGCCGTTCAGGCCTTGCTGGACGAACTGGGCAGTTGACACGCAACCATGTCGTCTTTGCACAATGCGCTGCTGCTACGGGTTGAGCTGAAGAGTTTCAAACCGGCGATTTACCGGGAGGTCTTGGTGGACCCGAACATCACCCTGCGAACCTTGCACACGGTGATTCAGGCCGCCATGGGTTGGGAGAACGCGCATTTGTATGCCTTCGCCCAGCCGCTTCGCTCGACGGAACCGTTCTGGAAAATCCCGAACCAGCGGAAGTGGCAAAAGCCCAACCCCGACGCTTGGGGAGAGCCAATGGGCAACGATGCCAAGGTGAGGCTCTCTCAGTTACTGACCGCGCCCAAACAGCGGCTGCTGTACCTCTACGACTTTGGCGATGAGTGGCTGCACACCATCACGTTGATGGCTTTCAGCGAAACCCATGTGCCATTGCCCCATTTGCTCAAGGCACAGAATGGGTGCCCGCCAGAAGACTGCGGCGGCCCGCCGGGTGCCGAGTATTGGGCCGCCGCTTGGTACGACGCCGATCATGAAGACCATGAAACCGCTCGCGACATGTTTGGCGACCACGAGCCAGGCTCCCTGGACTTTTCGGCGTTACAAAAGGCAGTCGCCAAACTGAAGAAGCCCGCCCGCAGCGTGAAGTGAGGGGGCCGCCCGGTGGACCGCGGCGGCTGTTTGCTGAAGGTCTGCCGAGGCGGCACACGCCAGTAGACTCATCGCTCATGAACGCGAGCTCCCCCCCAAAAAACCGACCGTGGTGGTCATAGCCGGCCCGAACGGTGCCGGCAAGTCGACCGCTGCGGCGTTTGCATGAGTTGGCACAATCGGGCGGCAGCTTCGCTTTCGAGAGCACGCTGTCGAGCCACAGCTTCGCGAAGTTCCTGCGCGACCGCAAAGCCACGGGTTATCAGGTGGTCTTGTCCTACGTGATGCTGCCCACCTCCGATCTGGCGGTTCAACGGGTGGCACTCCGCGTGAAGCAAGGCGAGCACAACATTCCGGCAGATGACATTCATCGCCGCTTCCGACGCAGCCTGAGCAATCTGTTCGAGCTGTATTTGCTGCTGTCTGATCGCTGGTCGGTGCTTGATCATGCGAGCGGTCGCTTGGAAACCATTGCATCCGGAACATCGCGGCGCACTTCTGTGAAAGACTCTGAAAAATGGCTTCTGCTTCGGCCCATCGCCCCTTGAAATCCAAGCAAGCATCCCAGGCCACGGGTGAGCAGGCGCGTATTGATGCAGCGCTCAAACAAGCAGCAGCGCATGCACGCAAGCAACTGGCCGCACAGGGCCTGAAGTTGCCCACCCAGGGCTGGAAGCGCGGGACGATCAACAACCCGGTGGTCTGACGCAGCTTCAGACGCTCAGGCGGCCAACCGCTGCCCAAACCGGCCACCCGCTCAAGCCAATCACCAAGCGCTGCGTCGCCCACGTAGCGCCCAGATAGAACAGCCGCGCTTCCTCGTGTTCGTCTTCGCCCTCGGCGGGCATGCGCCCGGCGCCCACCAGCGCCACCACCGGGAACTCCAGCCCTTTGCTGACGTGCAGCGTCATCACCTTGATGCTGTCGTGCGCGGGGGTCGGCGCGCCAGACACAGCGAGCGAAACGCCAGCGGGCTTTGGCTTGGGCCGACATTGACAGGCTCATCGACAACGCTCCTCTCAGGCTGCGGCATCATCGGCTTCAGATGATTTCAGGAGGAATACCCATGAGTCGACACCATTACCCCAAGCGAAACTCACGCAAGCGCCCGTCGGCACCGTTTCTCGAAAAGGGGCTGCTGTTGCTGGTGGTGGCGGGGTCGTTCTGGCTGGCGGGCGCGACGCTGAGCGGTGGCGACTCTTTGCTGGCACCGATCGGAAAGTCCTTGCGCGCCTTCCTCTGGTTTCCGCTGACCATCGGCCTCGGCCTTTTGGGTGTTCACTTCGTTCTGAAACGAATGGCTGGCCAGGATTCGCCGCCCAAGAACGTCGCCACGCAGAACGCAAAAAACCCTTCGGTGGTGAAAAAGCCCGACGCTGATGACTCGGCCTGGGCGCGTTCCGCTCAAGACACCTCCAGGCCGATCAACGAAGGCCCGGGTCATGGTCAGGCCCCCACTTTGAACGAAATGGCCAAGGCGGCCCCGTGGAGTTCGAAGGTCTTTGAGGTGATCGAGTGGCGCCGCTTCGAGGCGCTGGTCGAAGCCCTGTTTGTACAGGCGGGTTTCGAAACCCGCAGCCAGTCGCACGGCGCCGACGGCGGGGTGGACATCTGGCTGCATTCCAGGAACGCCCAGGGGCCGGTGGCGGTGGTGCAGTGCAAACACTGGCAGGGCAAGCCGGTGGGCGTGCGCGAGATGCGCGAATTCCTGGGGGTGATGGCGTCACACGGTCTTCAGCGCGGCACCTATGCCACCTCGTCCACCTTCACGAGCGACGCCCTCGCTTTCGCCAAGGCCAACGGCATCAACGTACAGGACGGCAGCAGCCTGCTGCGCATGATCCTCAGCCGCACACCCGAGCAGCAGGCCGCACTGCTGGCGGTGGCCACGGAAGGTGACTACCGGCGCCCGACCTGCGCGAGCTGCGGCGTGAAGATGGTGGAACGCACGCCGAAGAACGGCGGCGCGGCATTCTGGGGTTGTATGAATTTCCCGCGCTGCAGAGCGACGCTGCCGATGCGCTCTGCGGCCCCCTGACGCCCCAGCACCAGCACCAGCACCAGCACCAGCACCAGCACCAGCACCAGCACCAGCACCAGCACCAGCACCAGCGCCCATGCCCCGCCGCCCCCACCACCACGTTTACGTCATCGAGCTGCACCCGGACGTGCTGCAGGAACGCAGGTTCCGCCAGTGCAATCCGGGTTATGTCGAGGGCAAGCCGTGTGTGTACGTGGGCATGACGGGGCTCGACCCGGATGTGCGCTTTGACAAGCACAAGGCGGGCATCCAGGCCAACGCCTACGCCATGAAGTACGGCCTGCGGCTGCTGCCCGACCTGTACGAGGGCTTCAACCCGATGAGCTATGAGGCGGCGCAGCAGCGCGAAATCGAGATCGGCATCGATCTGCGCTCGGCCGGGTTCGGGGTGTGGCAGGCGTGAGGGCGCGGCACGGCGCCGGCGGGCCGCGGTTTCACACCCTTTGCATCATCGGCATACCCACGGCCGCTGCGCTTGGCTCAGTGGCCGTGCGCGCAGCAGTGGATCGCGCATCAACCATGGCCAACGCGGCTTCGGAGGTTTGCGCCGGTGTGTTGGCGGCGGCGCGTGCGTCCATCACCTGTTCTCTGAGCACGTAACCGTGGACCTGCGCGAAGCGGATGCTGCCGTCGCCTGCCTGAAAGTGGGTGATGCCGGTGAGGCCAGCTTCGCGAGCTCGGTGCGCTATCGCAGCCACGGTGTTATCCATACCCTGGTCCCAGGGCAGCCGATGCCGCTCGGCGACCTGTCGCACATGTTGCTCGCCATCCTGCAGAAGCTGCCTGGATATATCGGAAAGATCGGCCCTGTCACCCAGCGTGCTGCTGCGCTTCGCCGGTGCAGGTGCGGCCGGGCTTTCCGGGCTGGTGCGCGACTTCTGTTCCAACTGGTGGATGCTCTCGCCCAGTTGGCGTGGCGTCTCGGTCCAGAGCGCGCCGGGATCGTCTGCGTTCAGACGCAAACCCGTCACCGATTCCACCGTATCGCGCGCCCAAGAAGAACAGTTGTGGGTGTAACCCCAGGTTTCGTTGGCCTTGAGCAGGCTGTCGAGTTTGGCCACCTGCTCCAGGGTTAGCCGGTAGTAGCGGCTCGCGGCCGGCGTATCGCTATCCTCCATCCCGGTCCGGATATCGCTGCCGTCTCCGTTGTCTTCCACGTTGGGATGTGCATCGGGCCAGAGACCGTAGCGGGTGGTTTTGCCATCGCGGGTGACAGAGATCCAGGCATGCCCAGCGTCAAAGCCATAGGGATCACCAGTTTCGGGATCCATCTGCCCTTTGCGAACGTTGCTATGAACGCCCAGGATGACGTCTTCTGACATGGTTCCGACCTCCCCTCGAAACGGCTATCAACAACGACGTTCAGCGCGAAAGCGGTACCACTTCCAGCACATCACCCTGCCCCTGGATCATCACGGTCTCGCCTTGGTAGGGCAGTACCACGCCGTAGGTAAAGCGGTCGGGCGAGCCTGGCACCGGCTGCGCCGGGCTCATGGCGGTGCAATGCGCGTTCACCAGACAGCTCTTGATCGTGACCCAGAGGGTTTTGCCATCGCTGCGGTAGTCCGCGCCCACGTACTTCTTCGCACTGGACACCAACGGGCGGAAACTCAGCCGCACCTGTGCGTCACCGGCTGGGCGGAGCTGGATATGCCAGGCCTGGACGAGAGAGGACGTGGTGTTGGTATTCATGGCGTCCTTGGCGTTGGGGGTTCCGGAACAGGCCGTCCCGGTGAGCAGGAGCAGGCAAAAGGAAAGGCCACCGAGCCAACGTCGGCGAACCTGGGAAGAAAGATACGGTGTCATGGAACCTCCTTGATGCAATCCTGCGGCAGGACGAGGGAGGCCATGATGGCGAGTCAACGGCCCGGCAAATGCTCGCGGGTCGTGCCTTCTTGACCCTCCCCCGGGCATTTTTTGGCGGAGTATAGCCAGCCGCTGGCCGTATCCGCAGCGGCGTGGCAGTTTCAAGGGTAGATTCACTTTGTTCCGTTCGCCAAGTGCTGGCGAACATGCTTTCCACCGTTCACCTGTCGCACCATGCTCGCCAACCTGACTCCCTTCCTGCTCCACTGGGCCATCACCGCTTTCGCGCTGTGGGTGGCCAGCCATGTGTTCAAGGGGCTGCGTTTCGGCAGCACGGGTGCGCTGGTGGTGGCGGCCCTGCTGCTGGGGCTGGCCAATGCGGTGGTGCGGCCGCTGCTGGTGCTGCTCACGCTGCCGCTCACGCTGATCACCTTCGGGCTGTTCCTGCTGGTGATCAACGCGCTGGTGCTGATGCTGGTGGCCAAGCTGGTGAACGGTTTTCACCTCGACGGTTTCTGGACCGCGTTCTGGGCCAGCATCTTCATGGCTTTGCTGAGTCTGGTGCTGGGCGCTTTCGTGCTGGGCGGCACGCCCGAATTCACCATCCAGACCGACCCCGCGCCAGGGCAGCTCTGGTTGTGAGGGAACGGCGGCGCAACCTGCGGGCGCGCCTCATTCCATCCAGTCGAACAGGTCGGTCAGCACACCGAACAGCCAGGCGGCAAAGCCTGCGGCCATGAGGGCGATGAGGGACATTGCCAACAGTGTCCAGGTCATGGAAGTCTCCTCGGGGTGAAAAGGGGTTGAAGGAATGCGGGGCGGCGCAGGCCGCTCAGCGCGGGTTTGTGGGGTCGGGGTCGATTTCGACTTCGATCTCGCGGATCACGCCGCCCCCTTCGACGCTGCCACTGGCCTGCCCTTCACCCTGGGCCATGCGCTCGCACAGGGCGCGGTCGATCACATCCTTGTGCACGGTGCAGCGCAGCAGCGCGTTGCGTTGCCACTGGGCAGCGTCGCCTTCCCGGCCGGCCAGGGTGCCGCGCAAGGCTTCCTGGCGGGCGGCGCCGGCGTCGCGCAGGCAGGCGTGGCGGCTGTCGGGGTCGGCCACGCTGGCGCAGGCCTGCCGTTCGCGCTGGTAGCGTGCATCGATACCGGCCCGGTCGCCGGCGGCCAGTGCGGAAGCCATCGGCGCGGCCACCACCAGGGCGGCAATGAGGGGGGCGAGTCTGGGGGTCATGGGATGCTCCTCTGAAGCGGGCCGCGAGGCCCTGGCCTGACATGGGTTCATGGTAGGCAGCCCCCCGGCGCGGCGGCATCCGACAGCGCCGCCACCGCATGTAGGACGGCCCCTACAGGCGCAGCGCCGTGGCAGGCAGCGTGCGCGTCAGAGGGGCAGCACGGCGTGCACGGTGGTGCCGCGCCCGGGCGCGGAGCGGATGCCCACGTCGCCGCCGCTGGCGCGGATGCGAAAGCGCATGCCCTGCAGGCCGTGCCCGCCCCGCCCGGCCACGGTCGAAGGGTCGAACCCCTGGCCGTCGTCTTCCACCGTCACCGTCACCTGCTCGCCTTCGCGCTGCAGCACCACGCGCACCTGGCGGGCTTGCGCGTACTTGGCCACGTTGGTGAGCGCCTCCTGCACCAGGCGGTACACGGCGAGCGAACGTTCGGGAGACAGCACCACATCGTCAAGCTGGACGTCGACGGCCACTTCGGCACGCTGCGCAAACTCGGCGCACTGGATCTGCAGCGTGCGTTTGAGCCCCAGGTTCGACAGCGACGAAGGGCGCAGGTCCTCGATGATGCGCCGCTTGAGCGCGATGCCGGCGTCGAGCGATTCGCGCAGGTGTTCGACGAGTTGCTGCTTGGTGCCGGTCTCGTCCTGGATGCGCTTGCGGATGCGCGCCAGATCGAGCTTGGCCGCGGTGAGCAGCCCCCCCAGTTCGTCGTGCAGTTCGCGCGCCAGGCGGGCGCGCTCGTCTTCGCGCACGCGCTCCATGTGGCGCGCCAGCTCGATGGTTTCTTCGGTGCGGCGGCTGACCTCTTCGTCCAACCGGTCGCGTTCGGCGTGCAGTTGCAGCATGTAGACGCGGCGCTCACGTTCGCGGTGGCGGCTCAGGTGCATGAGCGCCACCGCACCCCCGATGCACAGCAGCACCAGCAGCCAGATGCCGGCGCGGCTCCACAGCAGCACGGAGCTGCGGCTGTGGTTGTAGGCGACCGAGCGGGCCGCTTCCTGCCGGATGATCTGGTCGGTCAGGTCGTTGAGCTGGGCCATCATCTCGCGCCCGAGGTCGGTGAGCGTGAGTTCGATCGCACCGTCGCGGTCGCCCGCGTCGAAGCGCTGCAGCACGGTCTGCATTTCCGAATGTTTGCGGCGGGCCAGTTCCACCAGTTGCAGCAGCGTGTCGCGCTGCTCGGGCACCTCGGCGGCCAGGTGCTCGGCGTTGCCCAGCATCTGCAACAGCGACCGCTCCTGCTCGTGGTAGGGCTTGAGGTAGTCGGGCCGGCCGGTGAGCATGTAGCCGCGGCTGGCGCTCTCCATGGACAGCAGGGTGCGGCGCAGGCCGCCCACCACCATCTGGGTGCCGATACTGGCCTCGCGGTTGTCGCTGATGTCCTGGAGGCGGTAGAAGCCCGCTTCACTGATCACCAGCACCATCACGGCCAGCGAGACGGCCACCGGGCCGATGAAACGGCCCGACACCCACTTGGTCAAACGCTCCAGATTCAACGCCATGCACCCACCTTATACTGAATCGATCCGTTCACGCACCCGCACCCCATGATCCGCATCGGCATCGTTGACGACCACACCATCGTTCGCACCGGCCTGAGCCAGTTCATCGCCGAGCACGTGGATTTGCGCGTGGCCGCCGAAGGCGCCAACGGCAAGGACGCGCTCGAGATCGCCCGCAGCGGCGACGTCGACGTGCTGGTGATGGACCTGTCCATGCCCGACCAGAGCGGCGTGGACGCGCTGGCCGCCATCCGCGTGCGCTGCCCCGATCTGCCGGTGCTCATCCTCAGCGGTTTCCCCGAGACGCACTACGCCACCACGCTGCTGCGCCAGGGCGCCAGCGGCTACCTCAACAAGGAGTGCGATCCGTCGGAGATCGTCACCGCCATCCGCACCGTGGCCCGCGGGCGGCGCTACATCACGCCTCAGGTGGCCGAGCTGCTGGCCGACGGGGTGCTGGGCAACGCCGAGAAGCTGCCGCACGAAAGCCTGAGCGAGCGCGAATTGCAGGTGTTCCTGCGCCTGGCCAAGGGCGAAACCGTCGGCCACATCGCCGAACAGATGTTCCTCAGCGTCAAGACGGTAAGCACCTACCGGTCGCGCGTGCTGGAAAAGCTGGCGCTCGGCTCCAACAGCGACCTGACCTACTACGCGCTCAAGAACGGCCTGATCCAGTGACCGGGGCGGCGGTGGCCGCAGCGGTCGCGCGGCCATCGGCAAGTGCTGGGTCACCACCACCGGCTCAGTCGGTGGCCATGTCGTTGCAGTAGTCGACCAGCGCGTCGATGTCGCGCGACTTGTCGAACACCTGATCGGCGCCCAGCGCCAGGCACTCGGCACGGATGTCGGGTGTGGCGTAGTTGGTCAGCACCACGGGCCGGATCGGCCAGTCGCGCCGGGACACATGGCGCAGCACGTCGAGCCCGGAGCCGCCGCGCAGGAAGATGTCGACGATCACCAGATCGCACCGCCCTTCGGTCACCAGCGCTTCAAGCCGCTCCTGGGCCTCTGCCGCCGATTCCGCGTGGCCCACCACCTCGACCGGCGCCAGGTCTTCCAGGGCAGCAACGAGGTTGGCGCGGATCACCGGGCTGTCCTCGACAAGAAAGGTTTTGAGTTTCGGCATCGCTGGGCTCGGATCGCCCACCGACATCGCCTGGGCAACCGGTGGACTCGGGAGCGCGCCCATTCTAGGTGCGGAAGCCGGCAGCGCCTGTAGGACGTGTCTGACAGCGCGATGCACCGGCCCGGCCCCACCGGGCGCATGCAGCGCCGGGCGGAGCCCAGGCCGGCGGCGGTGCGCGGCCTCAGTTCTGCAGAATGATGTCGTTCTTGACATCCTTGACCCCGTGGATCGTGCGGGCCACATCTTCGGCGCGGGCGCGTTCGCTGCCGCTCTTGGCAAAACCAGCCAGCTGCACCACGCCGTTGAGCGTTTCGACCTTGATGGCCAAAGCGCTCACCGTCGGGTCTTCGGCGAACTTGGCTTTCACGCGGGTGGTGAGCGTGGCGTCGTCGATGTAGGCCCCCACGGTCTGCTGATCGCGGGCGACCGCGCAGCCGGCGGTGGTGACCACAGCGGCCACGGCGAGGGTGGCGGCCATGACGAGGCGGGAAGGTTGCAGCGTTTTCATGGTGTTCTCCTGGGCTTTCGGTTCGTTGAAGGTCTGCCTCAGCGGCAGTGACTTCACTGTAGAAAACCCGGCCCGTGCGGCGTATCGGCCAGCAGCGCAACGCCGTGTCAGACAGCGCTGACACGGCCGGCTTCAGAAACCTTTCAACCCCGGGGCGAATGGCCCCGCAGCATTCGCACAGAACGGGGCATCAATGCGGGGCATCAGTGCGTGGCGCCAGCGGCCAGCCCGGGCGGCGCACCGTCCGGGACCGTGAGCGCACACCGCACCGCGATGCGCAGGCCACGCACCATGTCGTCCAGCGCCATGTGGGGCGCGCCCTGTTCCGGCAACCAGGGCACGTGAATGAACCCACCCCGGGTGTGGCGCAGCGCCGGCGTGCTGGCCAGCGCGTGCATGAGCCCGAAGAACACGTGGTTGCAGACAAAGGTGCCGGCCGTCTGCGACACCTCGGCCGGCAGCCCCGCCTGTTGCAGCGCGGTCAGCATGGTCTTGATCGGCAGCCCGCTGAAGTAGGCCGCTGGCGCCCCCGGCACCACGGGCCGGTCCACCGGCCGGGTGCCCGCGTTGTCGGCAATGGGCGCATCGTCCACGTTGATGGCCACACGCTCCAGCGACAGCGCGGCTCGGCCGCCAGCCTGACCCACAGCAATCACCAGCGCCGGCTGGTGGCGCTGCAGCAATCCTTCAAGCACCTGCAAAGCCTCGCCAAACACCGTGGGCAACTGCGCCGCGACGATCCGGTGCCCGGCCACCTGCCGACCGTGCAAAGCGAGCACCGCCTGCCAGCTCGGGTTGATGGAGGCGCCAGCGAAGGGGGCGAAGCCGGTGAGCAGAACCTGCGGCTGTCGCGGCGACAGCGCAAGCATGGGCGAAGGTTCGCGAGCAGGCATCGGGGCACTGTAGCGCAGCCTCAAGCAAACCCTCCGGCTCCATCTCACACGCATCTCGTCAACTTTTTCACCAAACCGACCGGCTCCATCGCCCGCTGGCTCCTCGGCCGATTACCCTTGCAGGGCGCAGGGTTGTACAACCCGTTGGCGCAGTCTTGAAACCCAGGGAGTGATGAACATGATGATGAAAGATGCCGGCCGGCTGGCCATGGCAGCCGGTGCTGCCAGCGTGTGGATGGTGCTTGCCGGGTGCGCTGCGGCGCCCACACTGACACCCCAAGCACGGAACCACTACGACCAGACCCAGCAACAGGTGGCCCAGGCCGGGGCGGCCCTGCTGGTCGAAACCTGTCTGTACCGCCTGGAAGTGGGCACCAGCCACGTCTACCCCGCCTTGAGCGAAGCCGGCGCCACCCGCCTGGTCCAGGCCGTCTCGAAGACGTTGACCGAAAAGGGGGTGAAGGTGGTCTCGACCCATACCCCGTTCGTCTGCTCCGTCCTGGAGCCGGACTACCTGCAGACCCTCACCCAGGTTGACAAGCCGGGCGGTGAACAGAAGCCCATCACCAGCTACCCGCTCAAAAACACGGGGACCGCCCTACCGGCCGATCAGGAAACCACCACGCTGGGACTGCTGAAAAAGCTGCGCGCGCTGGCCCCCACGCGCGATGTTGCTGCCGACACCGAGGTCAAGGCGATGGCGCTGGACATCACCCCGGAAGAGGCGAGCGCGCTGGTCCGGCAGTTCGGCGCCCCGTACCTGTGGGTCGTGGACATCCAGGAGCAAGACGTGTCCATGGGCCGCAGCATCAGCATGGTGGCCCTGACCTCCACCCTGACCCTTGGCCTCACGGGCGGCGCCTTTGCCTCCTGGAGCACCAACGAAGACGCCGTCGGCAACATGGTGGCGCTGATCGACCTGACCCGGCGTGAAGTGCTCTGGAAGAAGCAGTCCAGCGCGGTGGCACGGGGCCTGGTGGATTTCGAGCGACCGGTGGGCACCGAGGAACAGGCCCGCGTTGGCGCTGCGGTGCTGCTGCAGCCCTTCTACCCGCTGCCTGTGGCGGAAACAACCCCGGCCACGACACCGCCCCCGGCGGCCACCACCGCCGCTAAGTAGGCGCCTGGGCTGCGCCAGCGGCCTCGCCCGGCTGGCGCAGACGATCCGCGACCACAAAGCCCAGCACCGCCTGCACCGCCGCCGCCTGCGCGGCCACGCATTGTTCCGGCGTGGTGCGGGGGCTGTCGGGGTAGACCTCGGTGGTGGTGGTGTAGCGGGCGCCGGTCAGGCCCGCGCACAGCCCCAGGGCCGTGAACGGGTAGCGGATGACGCCGGGCGCCACCGCCGGTGAGCCGATGATCTCGCCGCGTGCGTCCGCAGGGGCGATGTGCGTCACCTGTGCCACCGCCTCGATGATCGCCTGCTGAAAGGCAGGCTGCGGGTTCGCGGCATCGTCCACCAGGTAGAACCCGTCGGGAATGCTGCCAGGCACAAAGGGCTGGCCATCGCGGGCGGCCAGGGCCGGGCGGAATTCGCTCTCGTCGGTGTCGGTGGTTTCGTGCAGGTCGATGTGGGCGCTGAACTGCCCACGCCACGGTGCCACCAGCCGCATCAGCGCGGCCGCTTCCGGCGCCGGGCTGGGTTCGCGGAAGGCGCGGTTGGGGTCCACCGCGTCGGCATTCCAGCGCTGGATGCGTTCGTAGCCCCAGGGGCTGACGCAGGGCACCACCAGCAGGTTGACGCGGCCGGCCCAGGCCTCGGCATGCTGGTCGAGGACATGCAGCGCGCCGCGCACCCCGCTGGTTTCGTAGCCGTGCACGCCACCAGTGACCAGCACGCCCGGCAAACCGGGTTGCCAGGTGCCGACGCGCACGGCCATCAGCGGGTACCGGTCGTCGCCCACCACCAGCTCACCGTAGCGGAACGCGTCGAACGGCGCAGGCAGCCGCGCCAGCGGCGCGAGCACATCGTCGGCATGGCTGCGCTGGCGCACCTGGCGCGCACGCCAGCGGGCGATCTCGGCCGGCCCCCAGGGCTGGCCCGGGGTGCCAATGGGGTCGGCAAAGGGTGTGGGCATGGGTGGCACTGTAGCCCCACCGCCCAGGCGCAGCCACCCGGGCGGGGCGATCCGCGCGCCCGCAGTGTGGTGGCTGCCGCCCTCTGCGGGCGACAATCGGCGCATGAATTTTGCCGAACGCCTCCAGTCCCTGCCCGCCGTCGACCACCTGGCGGCACTCGACCTGCTCAGCCCCGAGGGCACGGTGGTCGCCACCATCGAGAACAAGCCCGGCCAGGCCGGATCGCTGGCGGTGTACCACGCGCTGGCGGCCCAGCACGGCGGTGCCATCACGCCCGAGGCCGCGGCACGGGGCCTGCAGTGGTACGCCGAGCACACCGCCGACGCGCTGGCGCACCCAGGCAAGCACCCCAACATCGACCGCCTGCGCGTCTGGTCGCAAGGGGCGTTGACCCACGGCGTGCGCCTGCGCCCCCGCGCTGGATGAAAACCCGTCGCTGGCACAGCGGGTGGGCCTGTGGGAACATGCAGCCATGAGCACGCCCTCCACCCCGGACACCCTGCCCACCATCCACGGCTACCACGCCCACGTCTATTTCAACGCCGAGACGCTTGCCCAGGCCCGGGCGCTGTGCGAAGCGGCTGCGGCGCGTTTCCCGCTGAAGATGGGGCGGGTGCATGAAAAGCCGGTGGGCCCGCACCCGGACTGGAGCTGCCAGCTCGCGTTCAAGGCCGCGCTGTTCGGCGAGGTGATTCCCTGGCTGGCGCTCAACCGCCGCGGGCTGGTGGTGTTCATCCACCCGGTGACCGGGCAGGACCTGATCGATCACCGCGACCGCGCGCTGTGGATGGGTGCCGTGCGTCCGCTGGACCTGAGCGTGCTGCCCGAGACCTCGGTCGACTACGACCTCTGAGCAGCGCCCGTCCCTGGGTTCGCTCCAGTCCCGCGCATCAGGCCGTGGGTTCAGAACCGCCCGCGTCGCCCTCCACCAGTGGCGCCCTCCCGGTGAGCGCAGCCAGCCGCGCGTGCACCGGGGTATCGCGAGCCAGACGGAGATTGCGCCGTGCGCTCAGGTAGTGGTGGCTGAAGACGTCGAACCAGGCGTCGAGCCGTTCGGCGGCGGGCTCATCGCCCGCCAGTTCCAGGCACAGGGCCGCCACTTCGGCGGTGCAGAAATGGTCTTCCCGCGCCGAGCGCCGCAGCCGGTAGCGCGAGAGCTGGCCCGGCTGCAGGCTGAGCACCGGCAAACCATCGAGATAGGGGCTCTTGCGGAACATCTTGCGCGCTTCCGACCAGGTGCCGTCGAGCAGAACGAACAGCGGACGACGGCCTCCGGGCGCCTGAACCGGCACGGAAGCGACCACCCGCGCCGGTTCGACAAACTCGCCGGGAAACACCACGTAGGGCTGCCACTGCGGATCGGCCAGCAGGGCCAGCAGCGCGGGGTCGGCCTGGGTGCGCTGCCAGGCGAAGGCCCAGGTGTCGGGCACCACGTCGGCGATCAGCCAGCCGGTGTTGCTGGGCTTGAGCATTTCGATGTCGCCCATGAGCAGGCACACCCCGGCGCGGGCTGCCGCCTGCGGCTGCAGGTCGCACACACACCAGGCGTGTGGCAGGCGGCAGCCGCTGCAACGCCCTCCGGCGCCACCTCGGGCCACGAAGGGTTTGGAACTGGCGGCCAGGCGGGCGGCGCGCAGACGGGCGACAGCGTGGCTCATGCGACAAAAAAATTCATGGACGGGAGCGGCCGGCACGGCCGCACAAAACCCACCATTGTTCCGCATCCCCCGACACCGCACCCGGCCCAGGCCTGTGCACACCCGGGCATAGCCCGCCACTTGCCCGCGACAGCGACGGGGCTGCCGCAAAACCGGCACACTGGCAGGCCCGCCGAATCCTGCGCTCTGCCTGCCCGCCGTGACCACGACCCCGCCGCTCTTTGCTTTCGACAACCGCTACGCCCGCGAGCTGGAAGGGCTCTACGCCCCCTGGCAACCAGCCGCCGTGCCCGCGCCACGCTGGCTGCGGCTGAACCACGCGCTGGCCGACGAGCTGGGGCTGGACGCTCAGGCCCTGGCCTCGGACACAGGCTTGGCCGTGTTCGCCGGCAACCAGGTGCCCGACGGCGCGCAACCGCTGGCCCAGGCCTACGCCGGCCACCAGTTCGGCGGTTTTTCGCCCCAGCTTGGCGATGGCCGCGCCCTGCTGCTGGGCGAGGTGATCGACCGCCGGGGCCAGCGCCGCGACATCGCGCTCAAAGGCTCGGGCCGCACGCCGTTTTCGCGCGGCGGTGACGGCAAGGCCGCCGTGGGCCCCGTGCTGCGCGAATACGTGATCAGCGAGGCCATGCACGCGCTCGGCCTGCCCACCACCCGCACACTGGCGGCCGTGGCCACGGGCGAGACCATCCGCCGCGACCGCGCGCTGCCCGGCGCCGTGCTCACCCGCGTGGCCGCCAGCCACATCCGCGTGGGCACCTTCCAGTTCTTCGCCGCGCGCCAGGACACCGACAAGCTGCGCCGCCTGGCCGACCACACCATCGCCCGCCACGACCCGGCGCTGGCCGGCCGCAGCGACCGCGACCTTCAACTGCTGCTCGCGGTGATCGACCGGCAAGCGCGGCTGGTGGCGCAGTGGATGGGCGTGGGCTTCATCCACGGCGTGATGAACACCGACAACACCACGGTCTCGGGCGAAACCATCGATTACGGGCCCTGCGCCTTCCTCGAAGCCTACGACCCGGCCACCGTGTTCAGTTCCATCGACCACCACGGCCGCTACGCCTTCGGCAACCAGCCGGGCATCGCGCACTGGAACCTGGCCCGCCTGGCCGAGGCCCTGCTGCCGCTGCTGCCGGGCGACGCCGATGCCGCCGTGGCGCAGCTGACCGAAGCGCTCGACACCTTCGGCACGCGCTTCGATGCGCACTGGCTGGCGGTGCACCGCGCCAAGCTCGGGCTGGAAGCGGGCGCCGACGACCGTGACCGCGACGATCACGCCCTGGCCATCGACTACCTCGGCCTGCTGCAGCGCCACCGGGTCGACTTCACGCTCGGCTGGCGCCGGCTGTCCGACGCCCTGCGCGGCCAGCCCGGTGCGCTGCAGGCGCTGTTCGGCCCGGCCGGCGCCGACGACCTCACGGTCTGGCTGGCGCACTGGCGCACGCGCCTGCAGCAGCAGGGCACGGCGGACGACGCCGTCGCCGACCGCATGGACCGCCACAACCCGATCCACATTCCACGCAACCACCTGGTCGAAGCCGCGCTCCAGGCGGCCACCGATGCGCAGGACCTGCAGCCCTTTGAGCGGCTGCTCGCCGCGGTCACCCATCCTTGGAGCGAGCACGCTGCCGACGCCTTGTACGCGCGACCGGCCCTTCCCGAACAGCAGGCCGGCTACCAGACGTTCTGCGGTACCTGAACATCGCGGCCACGGCACCGCACGGTACAGCTCAGCCGGCGCCGGGGGCCGCCTCTTCACGCTCCGACGGCTCGTACACCAGCAGGTCGCCTGGCTGGCATTGCAGGTAGTCGCAGATGCTCGACAGGGTCTCGAACCGCACGCCCTTGACCTTGCCCTGCTTGAGCAGCGACAGGTTGGCTTCGGTAATACCGACATGCTCCGCCAGCTCGCGCGACTTGACCTTGCGCCGCGCGAGCATGACATCCAGTTGGACGACGATGGGCATGCTCAGACAAAGCCCTGGTTCTCTTCGGCCAGCGCCTGGCCCTCACCGATCACGGCGGCCATCAGCCACACCAGCCCGGCAAAGAACAGCGTGAACACGTGGTCAGAGCCGATGCCGATGGCCAGATGCCGCTGGCCCGGCGGGTTGTTCCAGGTCAGCACGACCGAGGCCACCACACCTGCCAGCAAAGCCCCCAGGGCCGCTGCGGCCACCCAGCCGGCAAAGCGGCGCAGACGGGCCGTGGCCTCGGCCGTGAACACCTGCCCCTGCGCAAAACGCGCGAAGCAGCGCTGCGCGTGCCACACCCCCACCAGCAGCAACCCCAGTGGCACGGCCATGACCACGCCCCCGACCAGCCGCTGCCACGGTGCCAGAGAAGCCACCGAGGGAATCACCTGCGCCGGTAGCTGGCTCAACGCCAGCAACTGCGCATCGCTGGCCACCACCCAGTAAGCGGCAAAAGCGACCGGCAGCAACACCAGCAACGCCCGGCATGCCCACACCATCCCGTGGCTGATGCGGCGCACGCGCAGGGCCGGCCGAAAAGCGGTAGCAATCGGGGTTCGAGACGAAGAAGCGAGTGAGGGAGGCATGGTGGCTCCTGAAAGAAATCATGAATGTTTAAAAGGCAATAATATATTATTGTTTTACATAAAAATTTTCTTGTAAGATAGGATCCACATGCCAAACACCTCTTCCGCACGCCGTACCCTGCTGCTGGGCCTCTCTTCAGCCGCCCTCATGGCCGGCTGCAGCGGCATCCCCCTGCGCTCGCTGCCGCGACTGGCCCGTCTCTCGAAACAGTTGCTGGACGCAGATCCCGCCGAATTCGGCATCGCGGTGCAACTCGATGTGCGCATGGCACCGCCCCCCCAGGCCCATCCCTGGCTGTTGCTCAAACTCACGCCCCGCAAGGCAGGCAGCTTTGACCCGGTCGACGCTCGCCTGCCGCTGCGCGCCGGCCCTCCCACCGGCGGGCTGCAGGGGCTCGACCCCGCCCCACGGGGCCGCCGCTGGCTGGTCTACAGCCTGCCACCCGAGACCCAGGCCGAGCTGCGCCGCGTACAGGCCCAGATCCGCCAGGCCCGGCCATCGCCCGGCGAAGATCGTGGCGGCTCCCTGAGCATCGGCATCGAACAGAACGACCTCGCCACCGCCATGGCCGATCCCGCCCTGGTGAACACCCCCTGGCAGACCTGGGTGCAGACACACCGCAGCGAAGGTTTTTTCATGCTCTGGGAAGGCACCCCCGCGCAATTGCTGGCACAAGCCCGGACCGCCCCGCCCACACCGCGCTGACCCGATTTTTTTCCGCTCGCCAGCGGCCGCCCATCCCCCATCGGACGGTAAACTCGCCCCCCATTCGATGCATTGAATTCGAGGGTGAAATCGCAATGAGGAAGCCGTCTCCTCATGGCCATCGACGCCGAATCGCCGGCGTCGTCATCATTTGGGTGGCCATGGGCATTTACTGGGCATATTGGGTGCGGCAACAGCCTTGGCAGGCCGATGTTTTCGCCTCATCGCTGGCGCCCGATGCCGGCGAACACGCCGTGCCCCGCGAGGTCCGGGCCATGAAGGCCCTGGCTCAGCGGCACCCGGCATCGGCCTATCGCCTTGATCAGGCTTTTGTCGAACATCCCCTGATTTTTCAGCGTGCCACCGAATTTCTTTATTCCTTCAGAATTGCCCGCCATTCCCCCTGGCTATTGGCGCCCGATACCAATTCACCGGCGAATTGCCGCCTGATCGATCAACAACAGAATGTGGCGCTGTATGAATGCCCGCGCTGAAATCCGGCGCGGGGGTTTCTGGTTGGCGGCCTTGCTCCTGGCGATCCCGCTGATCAATCTGGCGACGTGGCACGTCGGCGCGTTTCTCAATCCGCTGATCCCCGCCGCGCTGTGGCTGGTTGCCCTGGGCTACGCCGCCCGCCATGCCCACACCCTCTGGCCTTTGCTGCTGGTATTGCCCGCTTTCGGGGTCTTGCTGCTGGGGCACCCCGTCGTCGACTGGGACGCGCGATCGATCTGGTTCTTCCACGCCAAACGCATCTTCCTCGATGGCTCCGCGACCGCGCCCCTGGACAACTACGCCGCCTGGAGCCACAACGACTACCCGGTGCTGGTGCCGGCGATGGCCGCTTCGTTCGCGCGCGGGCTACGGCACTGGAACGAAATCTTTCCGAAGCTGGCCATCTTCGCCACCACCGCGCCGGTGCTGCTGCTCATAGGGCTGCTGCTCAGGAATGCCCTGGCCTGGGGCCTGTGGTTCACGGCGGTGCTGGCGCTCGCCGGCCCCTTGCTGATCAATGGCTACGTCGACGCGCTGACCGGGCTGTATTTCGGCGCCGCGCTCGCGGTGGCGGCCCATTTGCAAACGCCGGATGTGCCCCCGGCCCAACGGCCGGTGTTCACTTGGCTGCTGGCGCTCCTGATCGCCGCCCTGACGCTGACCAAGAACGAAGGCCTGCCCGCAGCAGGCCTGGTGGCGCTGATGGCCTTCACCGGCCCGCGCTGGCGACGCGTGCTCGCGGCCTGCGCCGCCGGTTTCCTGGTCTACCTGCTGCTGTGGAAACTGCACGTCTGGCAAGCCCGGATCGGCAACGACCTGTTCGTCCGGAGTCCGCTGCAGCAGGCACTGGAGCGGCTGCGGGACGGGACTTCGGCCCCCCTGATCCTGGCCCAGTTCCTCCGCCACAGCGCGCCGTTCCTGATGGCGGCACTGGCGCTGGCCTGGTTCGGCCGGCAGCAGCGCCCTGTGCTGGGGGGCGCGCTGGTGGTGCTCGGCTACGCGGCGCTGCTGTTCGGCGTCTACCTCATGACCCCGCACAACCTCGACTGGCACCTGGGCACCAGCGTGTCCCGGACGCTGCTGGTGGTCAACCTGGCGCTGGTGACATTCCTGGCCTGGGCGCTCACACACTGGCGCGCAGCCCCGGCCGTCGCCACCCCTTCCCTGTCCCGCCTGACGGAGCCCACCGCTTGAACCGCATCGCCAACCGCAAACGCATCCTGGTCACCGGCGGCGCCGGTTTCCTGGGCTCCCACCTGTGCGACCGACTGCTGGCCGACGGCCACGACGTGTTGTGCGCCGACAACTTCTACAGCGGTGCCCGCGACAACGTGACCCACCTGCTGGCGCACCCGCACTTCGAGCTGATGCGCCACGACGTCACCTTCCCGCTGTACGTGGAGGTCGACGAGATCTACAACCTGGCCTGCCCGGCGTCGCCCATCCACTACCAGCGCGACCCGGTGCAGACCACCAAGACCAGCGTGCACGGCGCCATCAACATGCTGGGGCTGGCCAAACGCACCAAGGCGCGCATCCTGCAGGCCTCCACCAGCGAGGTCTACGGCGACCCCGAGGTGCACCCGCAGGTCGAGGGCTACTGGGGCCACGTTAATCCCATCGGCATCCGCTCCTGCTACGACGAGGGCAAGCGCTGCGCCGAAACCCTGTTCTTCGACTACCACCGCCAGCACGGCGTGGACATCAAGGTGGTGCGCATCTTCAACACCTACGGGCCGCGCATGCACCCCAACGACGGCCGGGTGGTGAGCAACTTCATCGTGCAGGCGCTGCGCGGCGAGGACATCACCCTCTACGGCGACGGTTCGCAGACGCGCAGCTTCTGCTACGTGGACGACCTGATCGAGGCCTTCGTGCGCATGATGGCCACCCCCGCGGGCTTCGTGGGACCGGTCAACATCGGCAACCCGGGCGAGTTCACGATCCGCGAACTGGCCGAAACCGTGCTGCGCCTGGTGGGCGGTCCCTCGAAGCTGGTGTTCAAACCCCTGCCCTCGGACGACCCCCAGCAGCGCCGGCCCGACATCGGCCTG
Organism: Hydrogenophaga electricum; assembly: GCF_030160815.1. Lineage (NCBI taxonomy): Bacteria > Pseudomonadati > Pseudomonadota > Betaproteobacteria > Burkholderiales > Comamonadaceae > Hydrogenophaga > Hydrogenophaga electricum. The sequence continues at coordinate 130,168 of NZ_BSPB01000003.1, forward strand.
GCGCGGCAGCATCTGGGCTGGGAGCCCCGCATCGCGCTGGAGCCCGGCCTGCAGCGCACCATCGACTACTTCCGCACCCTACTCGCCCGATGATCCCCGCCGACCGTACCCTGATCGTCGTCACGCCGGTCTTCGAAGACCGCGAGGCCAGCGCCCGGCTGTTCCAGGAGTTGGCCGCCCAGTTCCCGCAAGGCCTGTTCGTGCTCGCCGTGGACGATGGTTCCGTGCGCCAGCCGCTGGACATTGACAGCCTGCGCGCGGCCGGCGTGCAGGGGGCGGTGCTGCGCCTGCGGCGCAACGTCGGCCACCAGCGGGCCATCGCCATCGGCCTGGCCCATGCCTGCGAATCGCTGCAAGATCACCAGCGCGTGGTCGTGATGGATTCCGACGGCGAAGACCTGCCTGCCACCATGCCCGCGCTGCTGCAGGGCCTGGACGACGCCGAGGTCGACGTGGTGGTGGCCCAGCGCAAGCGCCGCGTCGAAACCCTGCGCTTCAAGGCCTTCTACGCCATCTACAAGCGCTTTTTCCGCCTGATGACCGGCCGGCCGATCGCGTTCGGCAACTTCATGGCGCTCAAGGCCGCCGCCGCGCGGCGCCTGGTGGCCATGCAGGAGCTGTCGATCCACGTGGCCGGTGCGGTGCTGGGTTCGCGCCTGCGCACCCGGGCCTGCCCGCTCGACCGCGGCCCGCGCTACGCCGGGCAGTCCAAGATGAATTTCGTGGGTCTGGTGCTGCACGGTTTCAAGGGCCTGATGGTGTTCGCCGAAGACGTGCTGGTGCGGGTGGGCATCGCCTGCGGGCTGATCGCCGGGGCCGCGCTGGCCGGCATCGTGGCCGCGGTGTTGCTCAAGCTGGCCGGCTACTCCACGCCGGGCTGGTTCTCGGTCGCGCTCGGGCTGCTGGTGCTGATGCTGCTGCAGACCGGCGCCCTGGCCCTCATGACGCTGATGCTCACCGGCGTGGTGCGGGGCGGCACCGTCACCACCGCCATCGGCTACCGCGACTTCGTTGCCGCCGTCATTCCCACGCACCCGGCCGATGACGCTGATCGCGCCTGAACTGCTGCGCTTCGTGGCCAACGGGGTGCTCGCCACCACCGTGCACTATGCGGTGCTCAGCATCGGCCTGAAGGTGCTGGGCCTGCCGTCGGCGGCCCTGGCCAACATGCTGGGCGCGGTGTTCGGCATCGGCGCCTCGTTCCTGGGCAACCGCTATTTCGTGTTCCGGCAGGCCCAGGGCACGCTGGCGGGCCAGTTCCTGCGCTTCTCCGGTCTGTACGGTGCCATCGCCCTGCTGCATGGCCTGGTGCTGCTGCTGTGGACCGACTGGCAGGGCTGGGACTACCGCCTCGGCTTCGTGCTCGCCACCGGCCTGCAGGTGACACTGAGCTACCTCGGCAACAAATTTCTGGTGTTCAAGACATGAAACTGATCCAGTCGCTGGCCGCCTCGGTGCTGTTCGTCGCGCTGCTGGTGCTCACCTACGCGGTGCACATCCGCTTCTTCCGCGTCGACGTGGTGTTTTACGCCGCCCTGGGCGACGCCGTGATCGCGGCCGCGGCCACCGCGCTGTTCCTGATGACCAGTCTGTTCCGGCGCCTGGGTGGTTTCGAGAAATGGCTGCTGTTCGTCATCTGGCTGCTCGCCGGTTATGCCGCCGCGATCTCGGTGCCCACGGTGATCGACCGCTCGCTCTCCTTCTACATCCTGGAAAAACTGCAGCAGCGCGGGGGCGGCATCCGCCAGGACGCCTTCGCCCAGGTATTCACACAGGAATACGTGAAGGAACACCGCCTGGTGGACGTGCGCCTGACCGAACAACTGGCCTCGGGCACCATCGACATCCGCGACGGCTGCGTGCAGCTCACCCCCAAAGGGGAGCGGCTCGCGCACTTCAGCCGCTATTTCCGTGCGCACTGGCTGCCGCACCAGCGGCTGCTGATGGGGCAGTACGCGGACGACCTGACCGACCCCTTCCGCCACAGCGAAGCCATCACCGACTACCGCTGTCAGGCACGCCCTGAGGTTCCGGCGAACCGCGCTGACGGCGCTGCCGGGAGCGGTGGATAGACCGGACCGCTTTCGAAGCGCCCCCACTGCCCGCGTTGGCCTTCTCTCCTGGCGTCTGGCCCCTTTTGCATGACCGAGATCCCCGTCCCCCATCTGCCCCACATGGAGCCCGAAGGGCTGGCACGCTTCCAGACGGCGTTGGCCCAGAGCCGCTGTTACCTGGAGTTCGGCAGCGGCGGCAGCACCGTCCTGGCCTGCCGGACACCGGGCCTGAACCACATCGTGACGGTCGAGACCGACCCTGCCTGGCTGCAGCGCGTGCAGCAGGCCACCGACGGCAGCCCCTGCGACCGCTCTCTCCTGCATTGCGACCTCGGTCCGGTAGGCCCCTGGGGAACCCCGCTCAGCCGCGACCACGCGGCCGATTTCTGGCGCTACCCGACCCTGCCCTGGCAGACCGCCCGCGCACGCGGCCTGCACCCCGATCTGGTGCTGATCGACGGGCGCTTCCGCGTCGCCTGCTTCCTGCATTCGCTCATCAGCGCCGACGCAGGCACCACCGTGCTCTTCGACGACTACTTCGACCGCGCCCACTACGCGGTGGCCGAAAAGTTCTGCCAGCCCTGCGAACGCCACGGCCGCCTCGCCGTCTTCCGGGTCGATGCCCCCGCGAGCGGTCCCCTGATCACGGAAACCCTGCTCGAATACAGCACCGTCTGGCACTGAGCGGGCGGGAACGGCTCTTGCATGGCCCCGCACCGGGCGCACGGCGGCAGGCGTGTCGGAGCCGGTGCCACCGCCTGGCGTTCGGTCGGATCGAAAATGTACCCGTCATGTAACTTAATTACATTAAACTCGGCCACCAAGAGGTAACCCGTGCGCACCCAGTCCCCCCATTCCCCTGCCACCCTGCCCGACAACCCGCTGGACCTGGTGATCTTCGGCGGGGTCGGCGACCTTTCCGTGCGCAAGCTGCTGCCCGCGCTGTACATGGCGCACCTGCACAACAACCTGCCCGAGCAGACCCACATCCACGCCCTGGGCCGCCAGGGCTGGGACCGGGCCGCCTTTCTCCACTTCATCCAGGAGAAGGTGCCGGCTTTCATCGAGCCCAAGGCCTACAACGACCAGACCTGGGCGACCTTCCTGCGCCGCCTGACCTACCTCTGCATCGACGCCACCGAACCCGGCGACTTCCCCGAGCTGCGGGCCCATCTGCAGCCCGGCTCCGACCGGGTGTACTACCTGGCCACCGCGCCCAGCCTGTTCGTGGGCATCTGCGCCAACCTGCACGGGGCCGAACTGATCGACGAACGCTCGCGCGTGGTGCTGGAAAAACCGCTCGGACACGACCTGGCCTCGGCACGCCAGATCAACGACGACGTGGGCCAGTACTTCGAAGAACACCAGGTCTTCCGCATCGACCACTACCTGGGCAAGGAAACGGTGCAGAACCTCATGGTGCTGCGCTTCGGCAACAGCATCTTCGAGCCGCTGTGGCGCGCGCCCACCATCAAGAGCGTGCAGATCACCGTGGCCGAAAGCGTGGGTGTGGGCAGCCGTGCCGGCTTCTACGACGGTACCGGCGCCATGCGCGACATGGTGCAGAACCACCTTCTGCAGCTGCTGTGCATCGTGGCCATGGAGCCCCCGGTATCGCTCGACCCGGATGCGGTGCGCGACGAAAAGCTCAAGGTGCTGCGTTCGCTGCGGCCCATGCTCGCCGCCGACGTGGCCCGCGACACGGTGCGCGGCCAGTACACCGCCGGTGCCTCTGCCGGCGAGGTGGCCATCGGCTACCTGCAGGAAGAGAACATTCCGCCCGAAAGCACGACCGAAACCTTCGTCGCGCTCAAGGCCTACATCAACAACTGGCGTTGGGCCAACGTGCCGATCTTCCTGCGCACCGGCAAACGCCTGGCCGAGAGGCGCTCGGAAATCATCATCGAGTTCGCCGACCAGCCCTTCTCCATCTTCAACGAGTCGCCGCACAAGTCGGTCAACCGCCTGCAGATCCGCCTGCAACCGGAGGAAAGCATCCAGCTGCAGCTGATGGCCAAGGAACCGGGCAGCGGCATGCGGCTGCGGCCCGTGGGCCTGAACCTCGACCTGCAGTCGGCCTTCACCGAACGCCGCGCCGAAGCCTACGAGCGTCTGCTGATCGACGTCATCAAGGGCCGGCTGACACACTTCATGCGGCGCGACGAACTGGAAGCGGCCTGGGCCTGGGTCGAACCCATCATCCAAGGCTGGGAACAGCTGGGCGACAAGCCCAAGCCCTACACCGCCGGCAGTTGGGGGCCCGCCGCCTCGTCGGCGCTGATGGCGCGCGAAGGGTCTTCGTGGGTGGAAGAATCATGACCACCCCCGTCGCTTGCTCGCTGCGCGTAGCCGCATCCCCCCTCAAGGGGGCACACCTGTGGCCCGGCAAAGCCGGTTCCACGGTGTTCTGACACAAAGCCATGGACATGCCATCGTCTGCCGTCTCCGAAATCCCCAACGCCACATCGGCGGCCATTGCCGCGCACATCGCCAACGCGCTGCGGGCCGCCATCGCCGAACGCGGGCAGGCCAGCCTGGCGGTGTCGGGCGGCAAATCGCCCATTCCGGTGTTCGAGGCCCTGCGCGGGCAGGTGCTGGACTGGTCCCGCGTGACCGTGGTGCTGGTGGACGAACGGGTGGTCCCGCACGGCCACGCCGACAGCAACACCGGACTGGTGCAGCGCCACCTGTTGCAGGGGGCGGCCGCCCAGGCGCGGTTCCTGCCGTTCTTCGGTGAAATCACGCCGCAGCTGACCGCGGTCGTGCTCGACACGCTGGTCGACGACGCCACCGCCCGGATCGACCCCCTGCCCTGGCCGCTGGACGTGGCCCTGCTCGGCATGGGCGAAGACGGGCACACCGCGTCGCTGTTTCCTGGCGCTGCCGGCTTCGCCCGCGCGATGGCCACCGACGAGCAGTTGGCCTGGGTGGTGTCCGACACCGCCCCCCACGCGCGCCTGACCTTCACCCTTCACGCCCTGCTGAGTGCGCGCGAACTGCTGCTGGCGCTGGCCGGCGAAGCCAAGTACGCGGTGTACCGCCGCGCCCGCGAACAGGCCGACGTGGCGCTGCCGGTGTCGCTGGTGCTGAACCAGGACCGCACTCCGGTCAGCGTCTGGCTGGGCTGAGCCCGCCCACGAGCACCCGCGTCCACAAGCCCCGCTGCCCTGGCGCCCCACCCCTGAAAGCCCCCCGATGCCGTTCCTCCACCCCATCCTCGAACACGTCACCCGGCGCATCACCGAGCGCAGCGCCGGCCCGCGCAGCCGCTACCTGCAGACCATGGACGCGCAGGCCCATCAAGGCACGCAACGCGCCGGCCTGGGCTGCGCCAACATGGCCCACACCACGGCCGCGCTGCCTGCGGCCGACAAGCTGGTGATCCACGCCGAGCGCGCACCGCACATCGGCATCGTCACCGCCTACAACGACATGCTCTCGGCGCACCAGCCGTTCGAGCACTACCCCGAACAGCTGCGCGCCCACGCGCGCACCGTCGGCGCCACCGCGCAGGTGGCTGGCGGCGTGCCCGCCATGTGCGACGGCATCACCCAGGGCGAAGCGGGCATGGAACTGTCGCTGTTCTCGCGCGACGTGATCGCCATGGCCACCGCCGTGGGCCTGTCGCACAACGTGTTCGACGCCGCGCTCATGCTCGGCGTGTGCGACAAGATCGTGCCCGGCCTGTTCATGGGCGCGCTGCAGTTCGGCCACCTGTCCACCGTGTTCGTGCCTGCCGGCCCCATGGTCAGCGGCCTGTCGAACGACGCCAAGGCCAAGGTGCGCCAGCAGTTCGCGCAGGGCCTGGTGGGCCGCGACGCTCTGCTGGAGAGCGAGGCCCAGGCCTACCACGCGCCCGGCACCTGCACCTTCTACGGCACCGCCAACAGCAACCAGATGCTGATGGAGATCATGGGCCTGCACCTGCCAGGCTCGTCCTTCGTCAACCCCGGCACGCCGCTGCGCGAAGCGCTGACCCGGGCCGCGCTGGAGCGCGCCGTGGCCAACACCGGCAAGACCGGCCAGCCGCGCATCCGGCTGGCCGACATCGTGACCGAAAAAACCCTCGTCAACGGCATCGTCGGCCTGCTGGCCACGGGCGGCTCCACCAACCACACGCTGCACCTGGTGGCGATGGCGCGTGCGGCCGGTATCGTGATCGACTGGAACGATTTCGCCGAACTCTCGGCCGTGGTGCCGCTGCTGGCGCGTGTCTACCCCAACGGCAAGGCCGACGTGAACCACTTTCACGCCGCCGGTGGCATGGGCTTCCTGATGCGCGAGCTGCTGGCCTACGGCCTGCTGCACGCCGACGTGACCACGGTCATGGGCCCGGGCCTGACCGCCTACACGCAGGAGCCCTGGCTGCCGACGATCGACAGCCAGAGCCAGCTCGCCTGGCGCGATGTGCCCGCCACCAGTGGCGACACCGCCGTGCTGCGCCCGGTGGCCGACCCGTTCAGCGCCGACGGTGGCCTGCGCCTGCTGCAAGGCAACCTGGGCCGCAGCGTGGTCAAGGTCTCGGCCGTGGCGCCCGAACACCGTGTGGTGCGCGCCCCGGCCGTGGTGGTGCACGACCAGCAGGAACTGCAGGATCTGTTCAAGGCCGGCCAACTGGAGAAGGACTTCGTCGCCGTGGTGCGCTACCAGGGCCCGCGCGCCAACGGCATGCCCGAGCTGCACAAGCTCACGCCGCCGCTGGCCGTGCTGCAGGACAAGGGATTCAAAGTGGCGCTGGTCACCGACGGCCGCATGTCTGGCGCCTCGGGCAAGGTGCCCGCCGCCATCCACCTCAGCCCCGAAGCCCTGTGCGACGGCCCCATCGGCAAGGTGCAGAACGGCGACCTGATCACGCTCGACTGCGAGCGCGGTCTGCTCGAACTTGAGGTGGACGCCGCCACGCTCGCGGCCCGCAGCGTCACCCACCCCGACCTGTCGCACAACGCCCACGGCACCGGCCGCGAGCTGTTCGGTCTGTTCCGCGCCCATGCGGGCGAAGCCGAATCGGGCGGCTCGCCGCTGTTCGGCTGATCTCTTTTCAGGAACCCCGCCCCATGACCACCACCTGCTTCACCCGCCCCGCGTTCACCTCCCGCGTCGTGCCCGTCATCGTGCTCCAGGACCCGGCCCATGCCGTGCCGCTGGCGCACGCGCTGCTCGAAGGGGGCATCGACGTGGTCGAGATCACCCTGCGCTCCGGCGCTGCGCTGAAAGCCATCGAAGCCGTGGCCAAGGCCGTACCCGACATGCACACCGGCGCCGGCACCGTCACCCGCGTGGCCGAGGTGCAGCAGGTGATCGACGCCGGCGCCACCTTCGCGCTCTCGCCCGGCGCCACGGACGCGCTGGTGGCCGCCGTCGAAGCGGCCCGGCTGCCCTTCATTCCCGGCGTGATGACGCCCGGCGAAGTCATGCACCGGCGCGAACAGGGCTTCTCGCTGATGAAGCTGTTCCCGGCGCAGCAGGCCGGCGGCCTGGGCATGCTCAAGGCCCTGGGTGCGCCCCTTCCCGACGTGATGTTCTGCCCCACCGGCGGTGTCAGCCCCGACAACCTGAAAGACTTCCTGGCACTGCCCAACGTGGCCATGGCCGGCGGCTCCTGGCTCACACCCGCCGACGCGCTGGCCGCAGGCGACTGGAAACGCATCACGCGCCTGGCCCGCGAAGCCACCGACATCGCCGCGACGCTGGCCTGAGCACCCGCCTCACCACCTTCGCCCTTGCGGCGCGGCCCCCGCCGCGTGCGACACTTGCCGGACTACCGATTCCGCCCATGAACGCGCCCGTCCCGTCCCCGACCACCCTGCCCGCGTGGCAGCAACTCGCCCAACTGGCCGCGGCCCCGCAGCCGCACCTGCGCGAGCGCCTTGCCCAGCCCGGCCGCGCGGCGCTGCAGGCCGCCGCCGAAGGCACCGGCATCCGCATCGACTTCACGCGCCAGGCCTTTGACGAGGCCATCTGGTCCGCCCTGACCACCCTCGCCCGCGAAGCCGGCGTGGAAAGCCAGCGCGACGCCATGTTTGCCGGCCAGGCCATCAACACCAGCGAGCAGCGCGCGGTGCTGCACGTGGCCCTGCGCGGCACGCCCTGCGCCAAGGGCAATGCCGCCCCCTGGGGCACCGTGATCCAGGGCCTGGTGCAAAGCGAACTGAACCGCGTGTGCGAATTCGCCGACCGCGTGCGCGCCGGCGACCTGAAAAGCAGCACCGGCGCCGCCTTCACCGACGTGGTGAACATCGGCATCGGCGGCTCCGACCTCGGCCCGCGCATGGCGGCCGACGCGCTGGCACCGCTGTGCAGCGACAGCCAGACCGGGCTGCGGGTGCACTTCGTCAGCAACCCCGATGCCTGGGCGGTCTACCACACGCTGCGCGGCCTGAACCCGACCACCACGCTGCTGATCGTCGCGAGCAAGACCTTCACCACCCAGGAAACCATGACCAACGCCACCACCGCGCGGCGCTGGCTGGACGACGGTGGCATCACCGGCACGGCGCAAAGCGCGCACCTGGTGGCCATCACCGCCGCGCCCCGGAAATCGGCCGCCGCCGGTTATCCCGAAGCGCACACCTTCACCTTCTGGGACTGGGTCGGCGGCCGCTATTCCGTCTGGTCCGCGCTGGGGCTGCCGCTGGCGCTGGCCATCGGATCCACCGCCTTCCGCGAATTCCTGGCCGGTGGCCAGGCCATGGACGCGCACTTCCGCTCCGCCCCGCTGGCGCAGAACCTGCCCGTCATCCTGGCAATGAGCGGCGTGTGGAACCGCAACTTCCTGAACTGCCCGACGCAGCTGCTCGCGTGTTACCCCAGCCGCCTGGTCCGTTTTGCGCCCTTCGTGCAGCAGATGGACATGGAAAGCAACGGCAAGCGCGTGCGCAAGGACGGCCAGCCCTGTGACAGCGGAACCGGCCCCATCCTCTGGGGTGGACTGGGCATCGACGGACAACACGCCTACTTCCAGTTGCTGCACCAGGGCACGCACCGCGTGCCGGTGGAGTTCATCGGCGTCGACACCGAAGACACCCCGCTGCCGCTGGCCGCCGAACACCACCGCGTGGTCAACCTCAACCTGCGCGCGCAGTCGCAGGCACTGGCCGTGGGCCGCGACGAAGCCGCCACGCTGCAGGCCCTGATCGCCGAAGGCCGAGACCCCGAACAGGCCGCCGAGTTCGTGAGCCAGCGCAGCTTCCCCGGCAACGTGCCCAACAGCGTGATCTGGCTCGATGCCCTGACCCCACACCGCCTGGGCGCGCTGATCGCGCTGTACGAACACAAGGTGTTCGTGCAGGCCGCCATCTGGGGCATCAACGCCTACGACCAGTGGGGCGTGGAGCTGGGCAAGACCATGGCCAAAGCCATGGAAAACGGGTAGTGGCCCCCACGCGCCACCGCTGCGCGGGTTGCTGCCCCCCGAGGGGGCTGACCTGGCTCGGGAGCGGCCCTTCGCTGCGGTCGTCGGCCCCCACGCGCCACCGCGTGGGTAGCGGGCGCCACACACCCGTCATGCCCGCGCACGCGGGCATCCAGAAGAGGGGAAGTGGTGCGCACCACGCCCGGCACCGCACCCCACCCGGACTGACGCCATGAAGATCGCCCTCATCGCCCACGACCACAAGAAAGACGACATGGTGGCCCTGGCCACCGCGTTCGCCCCGCTGCTGCGGCAGCACACCCTGGTGGGCACCGGCACCACCGGCCGCCGGTTGCAGGCCGAAGCCGGGTTGCCGGTCGAGTGCCTGCTCAGCGGCCCCCTGGGCGGTGACCTGCAGATCGGCGCCCGCCTGGCGATGGGCGAGGTGAATCTGGTCATCTTCCTGCGCGACCCCATGACCGCCCAGCCGCACGAGCCGGACATCAACGCCCTGGTGCGAGCCTGCGACGTGCACAACGTGCCGTGCGCCACCAACGTGGCGTCCGCGCGGATCCTGTTGCAGCACCTGGCGGCCACCGGCAGCCGCGCCTGAAGCAGCGGAACCGCCCTGACCACTTGCCCCGGAGCCAGCCGCCATGAGCCGTCCCATCCGCGTCCTCTTCGTCTGTATGGGCAACATCTGCCGCAGCCCGACGGCCCACGGGGTGTTCCGCCAGCAGGTGCAGGCGGCGGGTCTGACCGGTCGTATCGCGGTGGTGTCGGCCGGCACACACGGCTACCACGTCGGCGCCGAACCCGATGAACGCAGCCAGCAGCATGCGGCGCGCCGGGGCTACGACCTGTCGGACCTGCGCGGCAGCCACCTGGGTGCCGACGACTGCGTCGCCGCCGACCACGTGCTGGTGATGGACGAGGCCAATCTGCGCGACGCACTGCACGTGTGCCCGCCCGAACACGCCCACAAGCTGCGTTTGCTGGCTTCGCACGCGCGGACGCTGAAAGCGCGCGAGGTGCCCGACCCGTACTACGGCGGTGCGGCGGGTTTCGAGCGGGTGCTCGACCTCATCGAAGACAGCTGCACCGGCCTGCTGGACGCGCTGCGCCGCGAGCACGGGCTCTGAAAGCGCGGCGCGGCCGCCGCGCGGTGGCCGTGTTCAGCCGTTGAGCACGCGCAGTTGCTGCGCGATGATGTCGTGATCGAGCCAGAGCACCGGGCCCGACGGTGCAGCCGAGGCGTTGAACATCAGCGGGCCGGTGGCCTCGATCACACGGGTGCTCAGCAGGTCGGTGATGAGCGCGCAGCGGTCCTTGTGCAGGCCGGTGATGGTGTCGGACGCGCCGATCATCAGGTCGGCCAGGCCCTGGCTGTTGGGCATGGGCCAGGCGGCGAAGTTGCCGTAAGCCTGCATCACGTCGCTGGCGTAGAAGTCGGCAATGGTCTGCATCACCGTCTCAATGCTGGCCGGGTCGGTCAGCAGTTCGCGGCAGGCGTCCCACTGCGACTCGGTCCAGGCGCCCGGGGCTTCCCGGCGCAGCGCGCGCAGCAGCGAAAACAGCGGCAGCTCCACGCCCACGAAGATGTCCGACGAATTGGTGCGGATCTCCGGGCAGTTGTAAACGGTGGCGCGGATGCCGCGCGCCCAGGCGTCCTGCGCGATGCGCTCCAGGCGCATCTTGGCGTAGCCCTGGGTGTAGTTGCTGTAGGTCTGCCAGCGGTATTCGTCGCCGATGAGCACGCGCGTGCCGTGGTAGCCGTAGGCCGAATAACACACCTGCCCGCCGGTGCGCTCCATGCGCTCGCGGATCGCCGCGCTGCCGTCGATGAGATGGCCGAAAGTGTTGGCCGACACTTCGTCAAAGTTCTGCAGGATCAGCTTGCCCAGGTCGCTGTCGAGCAGTTCCTGGGACGACTGGTGGCGGTCGCCACGGCCCTTGTAGACGCGGTTGGCGATGGCCAGAAACACCTTGGCCTTGGGAATGCCGCCGGCCATGGTGTGGGCAAAAAACACCTTGGCGCCGTCGGGAATCAGGCCGTCGAGCGTGGCCATCACCTGCGCCACCGAGGCCTTGAAGCGGTTCACACCGACCTCGCGGCAGCGCGCAATGTGGTCCCAGTCCAGCTTGTCTTCGGTCCAGGTCTTGATCGACAGCGCGCCCAGCAACTCGGTCGGCGTGGGGGTGCCGGCCGGCGCATCCATGTCGAAACCGGCCATCAGCGGCACGTTGATGATGCGGCCACCCAGGTTGGCTTCTGCCGCAGCCAGCTCTTCACCGGTCAGCGGGCGCAGGCTGCCGTCGGCCTCGCGGCGACCAACGGTCACGCCGATGATGGTCATGCCGGCCTGGCGGGCCTCGGCCACCAAGCCGTTGGCGTAACCGCGGCCGAACAGTTCGCCGAACAGCACGAACACATCGCCGGCGCGGAACTGGTGGGGCTGTGGGAGTTGGGTGAGGGGAATAGGACCGTTCACGGTGTCTAACTCGCTGTTGTTATCGGTGTCCGACAGGGGCTGGCGCACTGCGCCAAACCGCGTACTCTAACGGAGCCGGGCCGGCCACGCTCAGCCGCCGGCCGCCAGCAAGGCCTTGGCGGCCTCGATGCGCAGAGCCATCGGCACCGAGGCATCGTTCATCACGGCCAGCAGAAACGGCCTCGGCCCGGTGTGTTCACCCAGGGCAGCCGGGCCGTCCGTAGCGTCTGCAACCGGTGCCGCCCGCGGAGCTTCGGCCGCCATCGACAGCAGCGGCGCCCATTGCCCGGGCTGCAGCGGCGCCAGCCGGGCCAGCACGTCGGCCTGGGCGTCAGCACCGGGCGGCAGGTCGAGTGCCGCCTCGTCCCCGAACACAGCCGCCAGATCGGGCGCCACAAAGGCCGACCAGCGCTCGCCATCGGGCATGGCGCGGGGCACGGGCGGCGCGTGCTCGACCGCCGGGGCCGCTCCTTGCGGCCACAGGCCCAGGCGACCCGGGGGCACTTCGGGCAGGTAGCGCTGCACCAGCGCGTGCAACAGGGCCCGGCCCTGGGCCGGCGCCACCGGTTGTGCGAGCGAGAACCAGAGCTGGTAGCCGTCGCGCCCGTTGACCGCGATGGCCGGAGCGGGCCAGTCCAGATCGGCCTGCACCCCGCGCCACAGCGCGCCGATCAGCGACCAGTCGGCCGGCCGCGCGAGTTCGAGCACCAGGGCTCGCACCTGCCCTTGCGCACCCACCAGGTCGGCCCCATCGGCCGCGCCGCCGGGCACGGCGTACAGGCGCTGCCATTCTTGCGTGTATCGATCCATGCCGCGATGGTAGCGAGCCCCTGCCGCCGCCGCGCCCCCGCCATCCCCGAAAAAGCCGGCCCCGGAGGGCCGGCTGGGCGGTGCGGGCGTGCGGTCGAGCCCGCCAAGTCAGTGGCCGCGGGCCTGCGCCACGGCGGCCTGCACCTCTTTCCACAGGCCTTCACCCACCTGGGCGGCAATGCCGGCGTTCACCGCGGTGAGCTTGTCGCGCATGCGGGCGGCTTCGGCGGGCGGCAGCTCGTTGACCTGCATGCCCTTGCCCTTCAGGTCGGCCAGCGCCTTGGCCCCTTCGGCGCGCGTGTCCTGGCGCTCGAAGTCGCGGCTCTTGACGGCCGCATCCTGCAGCACCTTCTTCTCGGCAGCGCTCAGGCCATCCCACCACTTCTTGCTCACGGTCACGATCCAGGGGCTGTAGACGTGGTTGGTCACGGTCAGGTACTTCTGCACCTCGTAGAACTTGGACGACACGATGGTGTTGTAGGGGTTCTCCTGGCCGTCGACGGTCTTGGTCTCCAGCGCGGTGAACAGCTCGGAGAACGGCAGCGGCACGGCATTGGCGCCCAGGGTCTTGAAGCTGTTGAGGAACACGTCGTTCTGCATCACGCGCAGCTTGATGCCGTCCAGGTCTTCCAGCTTGGCCACCGGGCGCTTGTTGTTGGTGAGATTGCGGAAGCCGTTTTCCCAGTACACCAGGCCCACCAGCCCCTTTTCCTGCAGCTTGTCCATCACCTTCTGGCCCACAGGGCCGTCGAGCACGGCGTCCGCTTCCTTGGCGTTGTTGAACAGGAAGGGGGTGTCCCAGATCGCCATTTCCTTGGTGATGCCCACCAGGGTGGCGGTGGAGCCGACCATCATTTCCTGCGCGCCACCGATGAGCGCCTGCTGCATCTGCGTGTCCGGTCCCAGCGCGGCCGCACCCACGGCGCGCACGCGCATCTTGCCGCCGGAGGCCTTTTCCACCTCTTCGGCGAACAGCTTGACGGCGCGGCCCTGGTTGGACTGCTCGTTCAGGCCGTAGCCGAAGCGGATCAGGCGGGGCTTGATGTCCTGCGCCAGCGCGGCAAAGGGCGCGGCCAGGGCGGCCACGGCAGCGGCGGCCAGTACGGTGCGACGGATCACTTTCATGCGAATGTCTCCAGAAGAGGATGGGGAGCGGAGGAAAAGCCTCAGCGCAGCCACGCGACGGGCGCGATGACGATCTGCGGAAAGGCGACGAAAACCAGCAGGATGGCCAGATACACGACCAGGAACGGGTTGACCCCGCGGATCACCTCGTCGAGGCGCAGGCGGCCGACGCCGGCCACCACGTTGAGCACCGTGCCCACGGGCGGTGTGATCAGGCCGATGGTGCCGTTGAGCACGAACATCAGGCCGAAATAGACCGGGTCGATGCCCGCCTTGACGGCGATGGGCAGCATGACCGGCGCAAAGATCAGGATGGTGGGCGTGAGGTCCAGCGCGGTGCCGACCACCACCAGCAACAGCATCATCACCAGCATGAGTAGCTTGGGGCTTTCGGTCAGGTCGCCCAGCCAGCCGGTCAGCACCGTGGGCAGGTCGGCCAGCGTGACCATGTAGCTAGCCACCTGCGCGCCGGCGCACAGGAACATCACGATGGCGGTGGTCTTGGCGGCCCGCGACAGCACGCCGTGCAGTTGCACCAGCGTCATTTCGCGGTGCACCAGGGTCGCGATCACCAGCGCGTAGAAGGCGGCCACCACGGCCGCTTCGGTGGGCGTGAACACCCCCGTCTTCATGCCCCCGATGATGATGACCGGCATCAGCAGGGCCCAGAAGGCCTTGGCCGTGGCCCGCAGGCGACCGGCCAGTGGCATGGGCGGGTCCTGCCGCACCGTCAGGCGCCGGCACTCGACCTTCCAGGCGATCACCAGGCCCAGGCCCATGATGACGCCCGGCACGATGCCGGCCAGAAACAGCTGCGAGATCGAGGTGTTGGTGGTCACCCCGTAAATCACCAGCGGCATCGACGGCGGGATGATGGGCGCGATGATGCCGCCGGCGGCCATCAGGCCCGCCGAGCGGCCCATGGGATAGCCGTGCGACTTCATCATGGGCAGCAGGATGGTGGCCAGCGCCGCCGTGTCGGCCAGGGCCGAACCGCTCATGCTGGCCATCAGCATGGCCGCACCGATGGTCACGAATCCCAGGCCACCCTGGATGTGGCCGACCCAGGCGCGCGCCATCTCGATGATGCGGCGGCTGATGCCGCCCGCGTTCATCAGCTCACCGGCCAGGATGAAGAAGGGCACGGCCAGCAGCGGAAAGCTGTCGACCCCGGCCACCAGGTTCTGCGCCAGCAGTTGGGTGTCCCAGAACCCGAGCACCCAGGCCATGCCGGCCCCGGTGAGCACCAGGGCAAAGGCCATGGGCACACCGATACCCATGAACACCACCATGCCCAGGCAGAAGACGATGAAGGCTTGTGCTTCCAGTGTCATGGCCGTTCACTCCACCTCGGCTTCGTGGCCGAAATCGGGCAGACGCCCACGCAACAGGTTCCCCAACGCCATTACCCCGATGGCCGCGGTGCTCAGCAGCGCCGGCAACGGCAGCAGCGCGGTCGGGTACTTCAGGATCACGCTGTGGCTGTCCAGCCCCACCACCACCTGCTGCCAGGCCCCCCAGGCCACGAACCCGCAGGCCAGCAGCACCAGCGCGTGGATCAGCCGCGCCAGCACCGGCATGAAAGCCCGATGGCGGAGCGGCCGCAGCAAGGCGGTGAAGGCCATGTGCTCGCCCCGGGCGTAGGCCGCCGTGGCACCGATGAACACCATCCACACGAACAGCAGGCGCGACAGCTCCTCGCTGGCGGCCACACCACTGCCGAAGCCATAACGCAGCACGACATTGAGGAACACGGCCAGCGCCATGACCGCCAGGCAGGCGGCCATGGCATGGCTGGCCAGGGACTGGAATCGGGAAACAGGTTGGTCCATGGTTCAGGCCTCCACCCGCTCGCCGGCCAGCCAGCGGGTCACGGTCAGGGTCAGCGCGTCCAGCGGCTGCGTCGCATCCACGCGCAGCACGCCGGGCTCGCCGCTCGGGTCTTCCAGGGTCTGGAACTGGCTGTCCACCAGGCTGACCGGAAACAGGTGTGCGGTGCGCGCGGCCACACGCTCTCGGGACTGCTCGGGCGTCAGGGCCAGAAAGGCGAACCGCAGATCCGGCACCGCCTGGCGCAAGCGATCACGGTAGCGCTGTCTCAACGCCGAACAGGTCAGCACCATGCCGCGCGGATGGGCCGCGAACTGCGCGGCCAGCCGGTCCAGCCAGCCCTCGCGGTCGGCATCGGTCAGCGCCTGGCCGGCCCGCATCTTGGCCACGCTCTCGGGCGCATGGAAATCGTCGCCCTCGATCAGGGGCAGCGCCAGCCCGGCAGACAGCCGTTGCCCCAGGCTGGACTTGCCACAACCGGCCACACCCATGACCACGAGGTGCACAGGATTGGGTGATATCGACATATTGGTAGCGCTATCCAAACAACATCAAAAAAAATGCCCCATCGTTGCGGGCCCACTTTTTTGTTCCTTCAAGGGATACAACCGGCGGCCCAGCTTGTGCGATGAAACTGGTAGCGCTATCCTACCGACAGTCTTTCACCCAGTCATACGGGAAAACCCTTGAGCAACACCGAACGCCGCCGCCGTCACAGCGGCCGGACCACCCTGGCCGACGTGGCCCGCGAAGCCGGCGTGAGCCCGATCACCGCCTCGCGCGCGCTGCGTGGCGAGCGCGGCGTGGCGGCCGAGCTGGCCGACCGCGTGCGCCAGGCCGCCGAGTCACTGGGTTACGTGCCCGACCCGGCGGCGCGCGCCCTGGCGTCGCAGCGCAGCCATCAGGTTGCGATCCTGGTGCCGCTGCTGTCCAACGCCCTGTTTGTCGACGTGCTGGAAGCGGTGCAGTCCACGCTCTGGCCCCACGGCTACCAGACGCTGATCGGGGTCACCCACTACCGCCCCGACGAAGAAGAGCAACTGCTGCGCACCTACCTGGCCCACCGGCCCGCCGGCCTGCTGCTCACTGGTTTCGACCGCACCGAGGCCGCGCGCCGCCTCATCGGCCACGTGCCCTGCGTGCACCTGATGGAGCTGGCGCGCGCGCCGGGCGTGTACTGCGCCGGTTTCTCGCAGCAAGACGCTGGCGAAGCCATCACCCGCCATCTGCTCGAACGCGGCCGGCGGCGCATCGCCTTCGTGGCCGCGCAGCTCGACCCGCGCACCATGCAGCGCGCCGAGGGCTACCGCCGCACCCTGCGGCAGGCGGGCTTGTACGACCCGCGGCTGGAGCGCCTGAGTCCGGAGCCCTCGTCGATGCGGCTGGGCGGTGAGCTGTTCGCCGAGCTGCTGCAGCAACACCCGGACTGCGACGCCATCTTTTTCTGCAACGACGACCTGGCGCAGGGTGGCTTGCTCACCGCCCTGCGCCAGGGCGTGGCGGTGCCGGGGCGCGTGGCGGTGGCCGGTTTCAACGACCTGTCGGGCAGCGACCAGATGCTGCCGCCCCTGACCACGGTGCGCACGCCGCGGCGCGCCATGGGCGAAGCCGCGGCCCGCATGCTGCTGAGCCTGATGCGCGGTGAAACGCCCGCCACCACGGCGCTGGACCTGGGTTTCGAACTCACGGTGCGCGAAAGCACCTGAGGGCGGCGCCCGGGGCGATCGGTCAGGGCAGCAACCAACCCGACAGCGCCTGCCCGACGGGCGCGTGCCAGCCCTCCCACGCGAAGTAGCCCAGCACGGCGAGCAACAGCCAGGCGGCCAGCCAGCGCCGGTCGTTCGGCACGAGGTCCGGCCCCCGGCCTTCGACGCGGCCGTTGAGCATGGGCCGCGCCAGGTTGCTGCCACGCAGCAGGCTCAGTCCGGCCAGCAACGCCAGGTGCGCAAACACCGCCATCAGCATGGCCTCAGCCAAAAATTCGTGCAGCTCTTCCAGCCAGTGTCCGCCCCAGTCGTTGTAGGTGGCGTAGCCGCTGAGCGCGACCGGCAGGGCCAGCAGCAGCAAGGCCCCCATGGCCAGGGCCATCAGCAGGTTCTGGCCCTGCCGCATCGCACCCGTGGCGAACGAGCGCTGGTGCCACGCCGCCATCAGCGAGCGCCCCCAGGCGGGCGCGCCAGCCAGCCGGCGCCAGAGCAGGCCCAGGCGCGCATGGCGGGGGCCGATCGTGCCGTACAGCACGCGGAACACCAGCAAGCCTGCCAGGGCGTAGCCCAGCGTCACGTGCACCCGTCGCCAGTGCTCGCTGTCGGCCGTGAGGTAGGCGCCCAGAAAACACAGTGCGAACAGGGCATGGAACAGGCGCGTGGGCGCATCGGTCACGCGGCGGGTGGGTGCGGCAGCACGCGGCGCTGCGGTCGATGCCGGCGCGCCGGCCAAGGTGTCGGATGAAGGGGTGTGCATCGCCATTCGCCTTTCAGTCGCGCCACGCACGGCGCTGGCCGTCACTCAGGCCGGCGGGCATGCGCAGGAAGTCTTCGTCGTAGTCACCCCGGTCGGCGCGCGTGTGGCAGGCCCCGCAGTTCGCCGCACTGCCCACGCTGGGCAGGCGCCACACGGCGGGCGCGATCTCGTCGTGTTTGCGCAGAAACCAGCGCGAACGGGTGATGCGGTCCTCCGGCGGCGACTCGGCCACCCGGCGGTGGCTGCCGGCATGGGCCTGCAGCCAGCCACCGATCTGCTTCACCGCGGCTTCGTCAAGCGCAGCGTCGGTGCCGTAGTGCCGGTCCAGGCCTGCCATGACACGCTGCCACGAGGCAGCGGGCAACATGCCAGGCGGATACGCGGTGTGGCAGGCCGCGCACTCCTGCACATAGGCCGGCGGCATGCCCGGCGGCCAGCCGCGTGGGCCGTCGGCGTGCGCTGATGCCGCCAACAGCACGGTCCCGGCAGCGGTCAGCAGCGCGGTGCGGAAAAACGGGTCAGTCACCATGATGGGGCTCCCAGATTGCGTGGCGCCATCAGCGCAGGGTGTAGAGATAGGCCAGCACATCGGCCTTCTCGGCCGCGCTGCATTCGCGGGACAGCACATCCTTGCAATTGCGGCGCAGCCACTTGTCCACCTTGGCCGTTTCGGTGAAGGCCTTGGCGTTGAACGCCGGGGCCAGCGGCGCGATGGACTTGGCCGTGCTGGCGTGGCGGCCTGTGCCGGTGGGTGGCATACCGTGGCACGAGGCACACGACCATTCACCGCCATGCCGGCGGTCAAAGAAAACCTGGCCCCGTGCCGGGTCGCCCCCCGCACCTGCCTGCACACTCCAGCGAATCAGTTGGTCGGCGGCGGTGGTGTCACCCGCCTGTGCCCAAGGCGCACCCAGCGCGGCGGATGCGGCCAGAATCAGCCCGGCGGTGCGGGCCCTTGTCGGATATGGCATGACATAACTCCTGATGAAAGCCCCTGAAGGGCGGTGAAAGGCATTCTTGAAAACCCTGCTTGAACCCGTGCTGAAGCCCGCATTCATCTGCCATTCAGGGCCGTCAACGACAATGGCCGCATGCCCGCGTCACCCCCTGCCCACCGCACCCCGCCCCGGCGGCGCCGGCTGCCGGCGGTGCTGATCGCGGTGGCGGCCCTGGTGCTGCCACCGGCCTGGGCCGACCGCGACGACCACGAACGTGCCCGCCAGGCGGTGACCGCGGGCGAGGTGCTGCCGCTGCGCACCGTGCTCGAACGCCTCGAACGCGACCACCCCGGTCAGGTGCTGGAGGTCGAACTGGACCGCGAGGACGGCCGCTGGGTGTATGAGATCAAGCTGCTGCAGACC
The DNA here is from genome assembly GCF_030160815.1 of Hydrogenophaga electricum. NCBI lineage: Bacteria > Pseudomonadati > Pseudomonadota > Betaproteobacteria > Burkholderiales > Comamonadaceae > Hydrogenophaga > Hydrogenophaga electricum. The sequence continues at coordinate 149,654 of NZ_BSPB01000003.1, forward strand.
AATGGCCAGTTGCTCAAGCTGGAAATCGACGCCCGCACCGCCGAGACCCTGCGCAGCAAGCAGCGCGAAGACCGCGGCCGCCACAACCACCGCTGAGAGAGCCGCCATGCGCCTGTTGCTGGTCGAAGACGAACCGACACTGCGTGCCCAGGTGGGCGCGGCGCTGACCGACGCCGGTTATGCCGTGGACAGCGCCGACAACGGCCGCGATGCCCACCACCTGGGGCACACCGAAACCTACGACGCGGTGGTGCTCGACCTCGGCCTGCCGGTGCTCGACGGCCTGACCGTGCTGCGCCGCTGGCGCGACGAAGGCGGCACCATGCCCGTGCTCATCCTTACCGCACGCGACAACTGGCACGAGAAGGTGGCGGGCATCGACGCCGGTGCCGACGACTACCTCACCAAACCCTTTCACATGGAAGAGCTGCTGGCCCGCGTGCGAGCGCTGATCCGCCGCGCCCATGGCCAGGCTTCGCCCGTGCTGCAATGCGGCGCGCTGGCCCTGGACACACGCAGCGGCCGCGTCACGGTGGACGGCGTGGCGGTGACCCTCACCGGCCACGAATACCGGGTGCTGGACTACCTGATGCACCGGCCCGGACAGGTCATCTCGCGCACCGAGCTGACCGAACACATCTATGCCCAGGACCACGACCGCGACTCCAACACGATCGAAGTTTTCGTGGCCCGCCTGCGGCGCAAGCTGCCCGCCGACTGCATCGAAACCGTGCGCGGTATGGGCTACCGCCTGACCACCGACAGCCCTCTCCAGCCGTCGATGACATGACGGGCGCCCCGCCCCGCCCCACCCCTCGCTGGCGCAGTTCGCTGCGCTGGCGCCTGCTGGCCGCGACGCTGGCAGCGCTCGCCGTGGCGCTCACGCTCGCCGGCCTGATGCTCGCCAGCCTGTTCCGCGAGCACGTGATGAGCCAGTTTGAAAACGCGCTGCGCCGGCAGCTCGATCAACTCACCGCCCAGCTGGAATTCGACGCCAGCGGCCAGCCCCAGATCGATACGCAGACGCTGACCGACCCCCGCTGGCAGCGGCCCTTCGGCGGGCTGTACTGGCAGATCGACCGCCTGGCACCCGCCGCCGATGGCATCCGGCCGGCCGTGCTGCGTTCGCGATCCTTGTGGGACACCACGCTGCAGATGCCGGACGACGCGGTCGCCGACGGCGTGGTGCATGTGCACGAGGGACACGGTCCCCGCAGCGTTCCGGTGCTGATGCTGGAGCGTTCGCTGTCGGTGGCCGAGCAGCCAGGCACCCGCTGGCGGCTCGTGGTGGCATCAGAAACCCAGGAGGCACACGAGGCCGTGGCCCGCTTCAACAGCGTGCTGGCCGCGTCGCTCGGCCTGCTCGGGGCCCTGCTGGCCATCGCCGCCCTGGCCCAGGTGAGCATGGGCCTGGCCCCGCTGCGCGCCCTGCAGACCGCACTCAAACGCGTACGGGAAGGGCAGGACACCCGCCTGCACGGCAACTTTGCGGCCGAGATCCAGCCCCTGATCGACGACTTCAACGGCGTGCTGGACCGCAACGCCGAAATTGTGGCCAGGGCCCGCACCCAGGCCGGCAATCTGGCGCATGCGCTCAAAACGCCCTTGACCGTGCTGTCGCAGGCCGCCGGCCAGCCGGGCAACGAGGCATCGGCTCCGCTGGCGCGGCTGGTGCAGGAGCAGACCAATACCGTGCGGCGCCAAGTCGACTGGCACCTCGCACGCGCCCGCGCAGCCGGCGCCCAGCGCCTGCCCGGCCTGCGCACCCCGCTGGCGCCCACCGTGGCGGGGCTCGTCCGGGTGATGCAGCGCGTGCATGCCGACCGGGACCTTTCCATCGACATGGCCGGTATTCCGCCCACCCTGAGCTTTGCCGGGGAAGAGCAGGACCTGCAGGAAATGCTGGGCAACCTGCTGGACAACGCCTGCAAATGGGCCCGGCACACCGTTCGCATCCAGGCACAGAAACACGCCCCCATGCCGGGTACGAACGGCCCTGGCTTGCAACTGGAGGTGGTGGACGATGGTCCGGGGATTGCACCCGACGTCCGCCAGGCGGTGCTGGCACGCGGTGCCCGTCTGGACGAGTCGATGGCCGGCTCCGGCCTGGGCCTGGCCATTGTCGACGAACTGGCCCAGCTTTACGGGGGCCGGCTGGCCCTGGAAACGGCGCCCGGCGGCGGCTTGTTGGCGCGCCTGACGCTGCCTGCAGCCGCCTGACCCTCAGGCGGCCGGCAAAGCGGCTGGCTCGGCCTGCTCGACACGGCGCCGGTACACCCGGATCGACCAGGAGTGCCCGCCATGATTCACAGCGCGCGACGCTTCCAGCAAGGCGTAGTGACCATCCAGCTCACGCCAGATCTTGCGCGACTTCAGCATGTCGAACATCGACACGATGAACACACCGCCGGGCTTGAGAAAGGCCTCGTAGCGCTGCACCGCCTTCAACGGATCGGCCAGGTAGTAGAGCACCTCGTTGAAGATGATCACGTCGCTGGGTTCGGGCGGCTCAAAGACCTCGATGTCGGCAGCCACAAAGCGGCTCTTGCCATCGGCCGGCATCTGCTGGGCCTTGCCGATGGCCTCGCTCGAAAGGTCGACCCCGTCGTAGCGGGCATAGGTATCGGGGTTGAGGTGCAGCTTCAGAATGCCCTCTCCGCACCCCAGGTCCAGCACCGGCCCCCCCTGGGTGAAGCGATGGCTGAAGCTGACGATCGTGCCGTAGCGCGCCAGCTCGCTGGATCGGTAAAGGTAGTTCCAGTGCCCCTGCCCGTAGGCCACATCCCAGTCCGTCACGCTGTGGCGTTGAACCTCATAGGGCAGGAGCGCCACCACCGATTCGGGCATGTAAGCGGCCAAGGTGCATTTGGCCAGTCGTTTCCAGCGCTTCAGAGCAATCGACATTCCGTACCGTGTCAGCGTATGTTGTTCACGGCTGCCGCCATGTGGCCGGCAACCCCCCGCCCCCCCTCCAGAGGCTGGCGTATTGTGGCACCACGCTTACGGGCACTTAATTAAACACAATTAAACACAACGGATTTGGCGGCGATGCAACGACCAGACTTGACAGGCTGACCCGGCACTCGGGTGCAAAAACGGGACAGTGCCCCGCTCCAGCCAGCCGTCCTCTTTGTGTTTTTTTGACCGGCCTGCAAAAGTCCCGAAAAACACGCTATAATTCAAGGCTCGACGGGTTCTTAGCTCAGTTGGTAGAGCAGCGGACTCTTAATCCGTAGGTCGTAGGTTCGAATCCTACAGGACCCACCAAAATGCAAGGCCTGCAGTCTCCGGACTGCAGGCCTTTCGTCTATGGCGCTCGAGGGTCTTGGTTTACAGGCCGTTACAGACAGCCTGGCGCCACCGCCCACACGCTTCACACACGCACCGGACAATCCCGGCCATGTCTTCCAAGCTCTCGCGACGCGCGCTGCTCGCCCTGCTACCAGCGGGCTGGGCTGCGGGCATGGCGCTGTCCCCGGTGCCTGCGCATGCGGCCCTGGTGGACCTGCCGCCGATCGACCGCATCGTCCACTACACCCCCAAGCTGCCCCTGCAAGTCCTCACCGCCGATGGTGAGGAAATCGCGCAGTTCGGCACCGAGCGCCGCATCTATGTTCCGCTGACCCGGATTCCCCAGCGCCTGCAGGACGCGGTCCTGGCGGTCGAGGACGCGCGCTTCCGCGAACACAGCGGGGTCGACCCGAAGGGCATTGCCCGGGCCGTTGTCGCCGCACTGACCGGCGGGCGGCGACAGGGCGCTTCGACGATCACCCAGCAGTTGGTGCGCACCATGCTGCTGACGCACGAATTCAGCATCGAGCGCAAGACCAAGGAAATCCTGCTGGCACTGCAGGTCGAGGACGAACTGTCCAAAGATCGCATCCTGGAGATCTATCTCAACGAGATCTTCCTCGGACAGCGTGCCTACGGGTTTGCCGCTGCCGCACAAACCTATTTCGGCAAGTCGCTCGACCAGTTGTCGCTGGCCGAAACCGCCTTGCTCGCCGGCCTGCCGCAGAACCCCTACTACGCCAACCCGGTGGCCAACTTCGACCGTGCCGTGGCCCGTCAGCGCGTGGTGCTGCAACGCATGCGCACCGTCGGCGTCATCGACGACGCCCAACTGGCGGCCGCCAAAGCCGAAAAGCTGGTGATTCGCCCACGCAACCAGCGCAGTGTCGAGGCCCCTCACGTGGCAGAGATGGCGCGCCGCACGGTGGTCGAGCGCTTCGGCACGGAAGCCTATTCCAGCGGCATCCGCGTCTACACCGCCTTGCGCGCCGAGGATCAGCGCGCCGCGCATGCGGCGGTACAGCGTGGCGTCCTGGCCCAGGATCGCCGGGCACCCTGGCGCGGCCCCGAGGCACAGGAAACCCTGGCGGCTGGCGGCGGTGCCGAACTGGAGCGCGCGGCGGCCGAGGCGCTCAAGGATCACCGCGACGACGAAGTGCTGCGCGTGGCCATCGTGCTCTCGGCATCGACCCGCGAAGCCCAGGTGCAACTGGCCACAGGCGAGCAACTGCGCATCACCGGCGAAGGCTTGCGCGCCGCCCAGGCCGGGCTCGGGGCCAAGGCCAAGGAGGCCTTGCGCATCCGCCGGGGCTCGGTGGTGCGGGTCGTGCAGGAGGGCAAGACCTGGCGCCTGACGCAATGGCCTGAAGCCGAAGCGGCCCTGGTCGCGATGGACACCCGCACCGGACGCGTGCGTGCCCTGGTCGGCGGATTCGACTTCAGCCGCCAGCCCTTCAACCACGCGACCCAGAGCTGGCGCCAGCCAGGCTCGGCCTTCAAACCCCTCCTGTACTCGGCGGCACTGGAAGAGCGCGTCATGCCCGCCACCCTGGTCGACGACCTGCCCTTCACCGCGGCGAACGGCTGGAGCCCGAACAATTCCGGAGGCACCATGGCAGGCGGTCCGATCTCGGTGCGCGAGGCACTGGCCCGCTCCAGCAACCTGGTGAGCGTGCGCGTGCTGCAGCACACCGGCACGCACCGCGCGCGCGATTGGGTCACCCGCTTTGGCATCGATGCCTCGCGCCAGCCGGACAACCTCACGCTGGCCCTGGGCACCGGCCTCGTGACGCCGATGCAGCTGACGCGCGCCTATGCCACGTTCGCCAACGGGGGCTGGCTGGTCGACCCCGTGGTGGTGGAAAAAATCACCGACGCCCAGGGCAAGGTGCTGTTCGAAGCACCGCCGCCGCCCGCCCTCAACGAGGAGACCCGCGCGATACCGGCCCGCAACGCCTTTGTCATGAACAGCCTGCTGGCCGATGTGACCCGTGTCGGCACCGCCGCGCGCGTCCAGGCCACCCTGCAACGGCCGGACCTGCACGGCAAGACCGGCACCACCAACGATGTGGTCGATGCCTGGTTCGCCGGCTACCAGCCGTCGCTCGCCACCGTGGTCTGGATGGGCTACGACAAACCGCGCAGCCTGGGCGATCACGAATCCGGTGGCCGTCTGGCGATGCCGATCTGGCTCGACTACATGGGCACCGCACTGAAGGGCGTTCCGGTGGTCCCGGAGCCCGCTCCGCCGGCCGGGGTGGTCCGGTCAGAAACCGACTGGCTCTATGCCGAATGGCAACAGGGCGGTGCGGTGGCCGACATCACCGATGCCGGAGGCACCCAGTACGCAGGGCCGCCGACGCTGCTGGACCACCTGAAAGACTGGTTCCGGCCCTGACAAAAAAAGCCGACCTCAGGTCGGCTTTTTGGGTGTGATTGCCAGTCGTCCGGTCGCGCTTCTCACGCCCCGCAGATCCGGGCCTTGGCTTCGGCATATTCGCGCCGGAAGCGTGCCACCAGATCCCCCGCAGGGACCACCTCGCGAATCGCGCCGATGCCCTGGCCACAACCCCAGATGTCGCGCCAGGCCTTGGCCGAATTGGAGCCTTCGCCGGTGGCGAAATTCATCTTGCTCGGGTCGCTTTCAGGCAGGTTTTCAGGGTCCATGCCGGCATTGCGGATGCTGCCCTTGAGGTAGTTGCCATGCACGCCGGTGTAGAAGTTGCTGTAGACGATGTCGTCCGAGTTGCACTCGGTGATCATCTGTTTGTAGCCATCCACGGCACGCGCCTCGTCGGTGGCGATGAAGGCCGAACCGATGTAGGCAAAGTCGGCACCCATGGCCTGCGCCGCCAGAATGGCACCGCCCGATGCGATGGAGCCCGACAGCGCCACGGGCCCATCAAACCACTCGCGGATCTCCTGGATCATGGCGAACGGGCTCTTGACGCTGGCGTGCCCTCCCGCGCCTGCAGCCACCGGAATCAGGCCGTCCGCGCCCTTCTCGATCGCCTTGTGCGCGAACACGTTGTTGATCACGTCGTGCATGACCACGCCACCCCAGGCGTGCACAGCCTGGTTCACGTCTTCGCGCGCCCCCAGACTGGTGATGATCACCGGCACCTTGTACTTGGCGCACAGTTCCATGTCGTGGTCCAGGCGATCGTTGCTCTTGTGCACGATCTGGTTGATCGCGAACGGGGCCGCCTTGTTGTCGGGGTTCGCCTTGTCGTGCGCCGCCAGCGCTTCGGTGATCTCGGCCAGCCACTCGTCCAACTGCGAGGCCGGGCGCGCGTTGAGTGCGGGCATGGAGCCGACCACCCCGGCCTTGCACTGGGCAATGACCAACTTGGGGTTGCTGATGATGAACAGCGGCGAGCCGATCACCGGGAACGGCAGGTTCTGCAGCACCGGGGGCAGGTAGCGTTGGCGGGGGGTCATGTCGTCTCCTGGATTGAAAGTTGCCATCGATTCTGGGCGAGCACCACCCGCCGGCCTGTCGATGCGGGGACAGGCCGGTGGTGACAGAGCACAAGCAAAAACTTAGAAGGCTTCGGCCGCCAAAGCGGTCGCGGCGTCAGCGCCCTCGACCACCGCGTCGCGCACACCCGGGGCGCGGCTGAGAATGTGGTCGGCATAAAACCGGGCGGTGATCACCTTGGCCTGCATGAAGCCGGCATCGTTGCCGGCTGCCGCCTGGGCTTGCGCCACCAGCAGCGCGCGCGCCAGTTGCCAGCCGGCCATGAGGTTGCCGGCCAGCAGCAGGTAAGGCACGCTGCCGGCAAAGGCGGCGTTGGGGTTGGCCTTGGTGTTGGCGGCGATGAAGTCCACCACATCGATGAACGCGAGCCGCGCGGCTTTCAGGCGCTTGGCCACGGCCAGCGCATCGGCGCTGCCGTTCGCGGCCAGCTCGGCTTCGGTCTTTTCGATCTGTGCCGCAATGGCCTTGGCGGTGGCACCACCGTCGCGGGCGGTCTTGCGGCCCACCAGGTCGTTGGCCTGGATGGCGGTCGTGCCTTCGTAGATGGTCAGGATCTTGGCGTCGCGGTAATACTGCGCGGCGCCCGTCTCTTCGATGAAGCCCATGCCGCCGTGCACCTGCACCCCCAGGCTGGTGACCTCCAGGCTCATTTCGGTGCTGTAGCCCTTGACCAGCGGCACCAGGAATTCGTAGAAGGTGGCATTCTGTTTGCGCACCCCGGCGTCCGGGTGGTGGTGCGCTGCATCGTAGGCCGCTGCGGCCACACTGGCCATCGCACGGCAACCTTCGGTGGCGGCGCGCATGGTCATGAGCATGCGTTTGACGTCCGCATGGTGGATGATGGGCGCGGCGGTGGTGAAGCTGCCGTCGACCGGGCGGCTCTGCACGCGATCCTTGGCATAGCCGACGGCCTTCTGGTAGGCACGCTCGGAGATCGCGATGCCCTGCACACCCACCGCGTAGCGGGCCGCGTTCATCATGATGAACATGTATTCGAGGCCACGGTTCTCTTCGCCAACCAGATAGCCGACAGCGCCGCCGTGGTCGCCGTACTGCAGCACGGCGGTAGGCGAGGCCTTGATGCCCATCTTGTGTTCGATCGAGACGCAGTGCACGTCGTTGCGCGCGCCCAGCGAGCCATCGGCGTTGACCATGAACTTGGGCACCACGAACAGGCTGATGCCCTTCACGCCCTCCGGCGCACCCTGCACCCGGGCCAGCACCAGATGGACGATGTTGTCGGCCATGTCGTGCTCACCGTAGGTGATGAAGATCTTGGTGCCGAAAATCTTGTAGGTGCCATCGGGCAGCGGCTCGGCGCGCGTGCGCACCGCCGCCAGGTCCGAACCGGCCTGCGGCTCGGTCAGGTTCATGGTGCCGGTCCACTCGCCGCTGATCAGCTTTTCCAGGTAGGTCGCCTTGAGGTCGTCGCTGGCAGCGGTGAGCAAGGCCTCGATGGCCCCATCGGTCAGCAGCGGACACAGCGCGAAACTCATGTTGGCGCTGTTGAGGATCTCGCCACAAGCCGCACCGATGGTCTTGGGCAACCCCTGGCCGCCAAAATCCACCGGATGCTGCAGCCCCTGCCAGCCACCCTCGGCGTACTGCTTGTAGGCCGCCTTGAAACCGGGCGTCGTCGTGACCTGGCCGTCTTTCCAGAACGACGGGTTCTTGTCGCCTTCGAAGTTCAGCGGCGCAATCACCCCTTCATTGAGCTTGGCGCACTCCTCCAGCACCGCCTGGGCAGTCTCCAGGCCGGCCTCCTCGAAGCCCGGCAACTGCGCGACCTGGTCGATGCGGGCCAGATGCTGAATGTTGAACAGCATGTCTTTGAGGGGGGCGACGTAGCTCATGAGGTCTCCTGGAACACCCCCGCGCCGCTTGCGCGTCACCCCCTCTAGGGGGCACAGCCAACGGCCCGGCAAAGCCGGTTCCGTGGCTGTCGCTGGATCGGGGCCTTGGCTCCAGCGTTGTGGTTGAAGGGAATGCTTAGAGTTTGGAGACCAATTCCGGCACGGCGGCAAACAGGTCTGCCTCCAGGCCGTAGTCGGCGACGCTGAAGATCGGGGCTTCGGGGTCCTTGTTGATCGCCACGATCACCTTCGAATCCTTCATCCCGGCCAGATGCTGGATCGCCCCGGAGATGCCCGCAGCGATGTACAGCTGCGGCGCCACGATCTTGCCCGTCTGCCCCACCTGCAGGTCGTTGGGCGCGTAGCCCGCGTCCACCGCCGCACGGCTGGCACCGATGGCCGCGCCCAACTTGTCGGCCAGCGGCGTCATCACTTCCTGGAACTTCTCGCTGCTGCCCAGGGCCCGGCCACCGCTGACGATGATCTTGGCCGCCGTCAGCTCGGGCCGGTCGCTCTTGGCGATCTCGCTGCCCACGTAGCTGCTCTTGCCGTTGCCGGCGGCGGCCACCACGGTTTCCACCGCCGCACTGCCACCCTGGCCCGCGGCGTCAAAGCCGGTGGTGCGCACGGTGATGACCTTGGTGGCGTCGCTGCTTTGCACGGTGGCGATGGCGTTGCCGGCGTAGATCGGGCGCTCGAAGGTGTCGGCGCTGATGACTTTGGTGATGTCGCTGATCTGGGCGACGTCGAGCTTGGCGGCCACGCGCGGGGCCACGTTCTTGCCACCGGCGGTGGCCGGGAACAGGATGTGGCTGTAGTTACCGGCGATGGCCAGCACCTGGGCGGCGACGTTCTCGGCCAGGCCGTGGGCGAAGCCTTCACCGTCGGCGTGGATGACTTTGGCGACACCGGCGATCTGGGCCGCTTGTGCTGCGGCAGCACCGGCGTTGGCGCCGGCCACCAGCACGTGCACCTCAGCGCCACAGGCCGCGGCGGCGGTGACGGTGTTGAGCGTGGCGCCCTTGATCGTTTGGTTGTCGTGTTCGGCAATGACGAGTGCGGTCATGACGTGAATTCCTTGAAATCAGATACGGATCGAGCAAAAGGTCTTTGACGAGGCGCCCGTGGAGCCGGCTTCGCCGGGTCACCAGGCGCGCCCCCTGGGGGGTGACCCCGCAGGCGGCGCGGGGGGGTCAGATCACTTTCGCTTCGTTCTTGAGCTTGTCCACCAGCGTGGCGACATCGGGCACCTTGATGCCGGCGCCGCGCTTCGGGGGTTCGGTCACCTTCAAGGTCTTCAGGCGCGGAGCAACGTCCACCCCCAGGTCTTCGGGTTTGACCGTCTCCAGGGGCTTCTTCTTGGCCTTCATGATGTTGGGCAGCGTCACGTAGCGCGGCTCGTTCAGGCGCAGGTCGGTGGTCACCACCGCCGGCAGCGTGATTTCCAGGGTTTCCAGGCCGCCGTCGATTTCGCGCGTGACCTGGGCTTTGTCGCCAGCGACTTCGACCTTGGAGGCGAAGGTGGCCTGGGGCAGGTCCGCCAGCGCCGCCAGCATCTGGCCGGTCTGGTTGGCGTCGTCGTCAATGGCTTGCTTGCCCAGGATCACCAGGCCGGGCTGTTCCTTGTCGACCAGGGCCTTGAGCAGCTTGGCCACCGCCAGGGGTTGCAGGTCAAGCTCGGCCGGGGTCTCGACCAGAATCGCGCGGTCGGCACCGATGGCCATGGCCGTGCGCAGCGTCTCCTGGCACTGGGCCACGCCGCAGGAGACGGCGATCACTTCCGTGGCCACGCCTTTTTCTTTCAGGCGCACCGCCTCTTCCACCGCGATCTCGTCGAACGGGTTCATGCTCATCTTCACGTTGGCGATGTCCACGCCGCTGCCGTCACTCTTGACGCGCACTTTCACGTTGTAGTCCACCACGCGTTTGACGGGGACGATGACCTTCATGTTGACTTGCTCCTGTTTCGATACTGGTTGTGGCGATGCCTGTGGCACCGGCGAATTGACGTGCGCGTCAACACCGATTGTAGGGGGACCGACTGCCGCACCTCGGAGAAACCGGCTACTTTCGCGGGAGAAAATAGAACGATCGTGCTTTTTTCCGATTATAAGAGACAAGTGGCCCGCGTGATTGCGTTCAGTGGCCGACCAGTGCGCCGCCTCGACGGCATAACCCGGCACACCCTGAGTCCGTAAGTCTGGCGCCAGTCACGGCGCTTCTGATCCGGTACGCCGATTGCTTGCACCGCCCGGCTTCCGCCTCCTACCCCTCCCTCCATGCTCTACCCCCTTGACCGATGGCTGCGCTGGTCATCCGGCCTGTTGTCCGCCACCGCCCTGTTCACCTTCCTGTGCCTGACACTGTTCGACGCAGCGGGGCGCAGGGGGTTGGGTGCACCGTTCCCGGGAGCCGCTGAACTGGGTGCCCTGCTGATGGTGCTGGTGGTGTTCTCGGCCTTGCCACTGGTGTCGGTGCATGGTGAGCCCATCACCGCCCCACACATCCGCCTGCCCATCTGGCTGCGCCCCGTGATGGACCGGCTGGTCCACCTCGCCAGCGCCGTCACCTTCGCGGCCCTGGCCGTCCTCCTGGTCCGCCAGACCCCTTTGCCAATGGAACCAGCGCTCCCTCTTCAGCTCGCCTTGACACCGCTGACCCGGTTCATGGCCGGCTGGCTGCTGCTGACCGCCGGGGTCCACGCCGTGCGGATGTTCTGCCCCCCTGCGCGCCCGTTGCCCGATGCGGCCAACGGCCCTGCACCATGAGTCTCGCCCTCTCGGGATGGCTGACCCTGCTGCTGCTCAGCCGCTGCGGGGTGCCCGTGGCCATGGCCATGGTGATGACCGGGGTGGCAGGCCTGGCGCTGATCACGCCCGGGGCGCTGCCGGAGCAGATCGGTCTGGTGCTGATGGGCACGTCACTGAATCCCTTGATCGCCGCCATCGCGCTGTTCAGCCTCATGGGACATCTGTGTCAACGAGCGGGACTGGCCGACGACCTGTACGCCGCCATCGCTGGCCGTCTGGGCCACCGGCCCGGCGGCCTCGCCCTGGCCGGCGTTCTCGCCTCGGGGGCTTTCGGTGGTCTCTGCGGGTCTTCCATGACCACCGCCCTCGCCACCTCGGCGACCGCCTATCCCCGGATGCAGGCCGAGGGCTATCGCGAGAGCCTGGCCACTGGCGCCCTGGCATCGGGCAGCGCCATCGCCAGCCTGTGGCCGCCTTCATCGACCCTGCTGCTTTACGCCCTGGTCACCGGCACATCCCCCTACGCGCTGTTCACGGCGGCGCTCGTGCCTGGCCTGCTGGCGCTGGCGGGCCTGTGTGTCACGGTAGTGATCCTCGTCTGGCGCGACCCTTCCGCTGGGCCAGCACTGCCCGGCCTGCCGGCCACGTTGGCGCAGACCATGCGGTCATTGCTGACGCCGCTGGTCCTGCTCGTGCTGCCCATGGGCGGCCTGCTCAGCCGCACGTTCAGCCCGGTCGAAGCGGCGGCACTGGGCGCGGCGGCAGCGCTGCTGCTGGCCTCCTGGCGGAGGCGCATGACGCCGCGGGGGCTCATGGAGTGCCTGCTGGAAAGCGTGCAGACCACGGCCGTGCTCTTCACCTTCGCGGTGGGCAGCCTGTGGCTGATGGCGTTTCTGGCCGCCACCGGCCTGCCCGACTGGCTGGCCGACACCGTGTCGGCAGCCGCCAGCCCGACGGCGGCGGCCTTGCTGGTGGCCTTGCTGACCGCATTCGCCCTGTGCTGGCTGCGCCATCCCCTGGCCGAAGCTCTGGCCGGTCTGGGCCTGCTGGTCCCTGCGATGACCGCTGCCGGCGCTCACCCGGTCTGGCTGGGCGTGCTGTTCGCCACCTGGGTGGCCTTGGGTTCGGTCCTCTCGCCGGGTCGCCCGGTTCCGGCAGTGCTGCAGCGCCGATGGCCGGGCATGAGCCAGGTCGCCTTGCAACAGGGCCTGCGGCCTTTTGCCCTGTCCCTGGCCCTGCTGGGTTTCTGGCTGCTGGCCTGCCCATGGCTCGCGCTGTACCTGCCAGCCCTGCGGGCGTGAAGCTCAGCCAGGTCGCGCCGGCGCGTCAATCACCTTGGTCGTCACCACGCGCTGCGGGTACGGAATGTCGATGCCGTGTTCGCGGAACGCGGCCAGGATGGCAAGGTTGATGCCCGAGCGCAGGCCGAGCTGGCCGTTTTCGGGGTCGGCCATCCAGTACCCCAGCGTGAACTCCAGGCCATCGGCGCCGAAAGCCGACAGCGCTGCGCTCGGCCCGGGGTCGCGCAGCACGCGCGGCTGGCTCAGCGCAGCCTCGACCAGCAGGCGCCGCACCAGGTCGACATCGCTGTCGTAGCCCACCGAAACCACGGTGGACTGCCACACGCGCGGGTCGGCCAGCGAGAGGTTTTCGACCCGGTTGGTGATCAGCATTTCGTTCGGCACGATGGCTTCGCGCCCCGAGCCGGAGCGCACCAGGGTGTAGCGCGTCTTGATGTCGGTGATACGGCCTTCGAAATCGCTGACCCGCACGTTGTCGCCAATCCGCATGCTGCGCTCGGCCAGGATCACGAAGCCGCTGACGTAGTTGGCGGCCAAGCGCTGCAGCCCAAGGCCGATACCGACCCCCAGCGCCCCGCCGAACACCGACAGCGCCGTCAGATCGATACCGACCGCCGACAACGCAATGATCAGCCCCATGAACAGCAGCAACGCCCGCGTCGCGTTGCTCAGCGCCTTGCGCAGCGAGAGGTCACCACCCACCGCCGTGCGCAGCAGCCGCGCCTCGATGACCGAAGACAGCCACAGCGCCAGGATCAGCACGCCGCTGGCGGTCACCACCCCTTCCACCAGGGTTCGCAGACTGATGGTGCTGGTGCCGAGCTTCCAGGTGATCTGCTCCATTTCTTCCAGCACCAGCGGCAACAGCCCGCTGACCCAGAGCACCATCGAGCCCCAGGCCATCCAGGACAGGGTGCGCTCGAGCACCCGCACCCAGGGCGCGGCCGGATAGGCCAGTTGCAGCACCTTGACCCCCACGCGGATGATCACCAGCGAAACCAGCACGGGCATCGCGACCCGGAACACCGCCAGCGGCAGGTGGGCGATGAGGGCCGCGCGGGCCATGTAGCCGAAGAGCAGCCAGAGCATCGGGAACAGCGCGCCGTCCACGATGCGGCGCCCGAACAGCACGGAATTGCGGCTTTCCCGCTCGGACAGGGCGCCGCGCAGCACGCGCGCGAGCCCCCAGGCAAGCAGCGCGCAAACCGCCAGCGCAGCCAGTTCGATCAGCACCGTGGGTTGTCCAAAGGCCAGCAACCAGCCCTGCAGGTCGTCGATGGGGCGCGGTGCCAGCATGGGCGAATCGGTCATGGGCATGGGCGTTCTCAGGATTTCCAGGCCGGCGCGCGCTTGTCGATGAAGGCCTGCACACCTTCCTGCGCCACGGCGTGCATCATGTTGCAGGCCATGGTCTGACCCGCGAGTTGGTAGGCCGACTCCAGGCCGGTTTCAAGCTGGCGGTAGAACAGCCCCTTGCCCATGGCCAGGGCCTCACGCGGCTTGCCCAGCAGGCGGACCACCAGCCGTTCCACTTCCGCCGCCAGATCATCGGCCGCCACCACGCGGTTGACCAGGCCGCGCTCCCGGGCCTGCTCGGCACTGATGAAGTCGCCCGTGAGCAGCATTTCCATCGCCTGTTTGGTGCCCATGTTGCGCGACAGTGCCACCCCGGGCGTGGCGCAGAACAGGCCCACGTCGATGCCGTTCACGCCAAACGTGGCACCATCGGCCGCGACCGCGAGATCGCATTGCGCCACCAGTTGGCAGCCGGCCGCGGTGGCCAGCGCATGGACCTGCGCGATCACGGGCACTTCCAGCTTGCGGATCGTCAGCATCAGGCGCGAACAGGTGGCAAACAGGGCTTGGTAATAGGCCAGTTCGGGCCGAGCCCGCATCTCCTTGAGGTCGTGCCCGGCACAGAAAGCACGGCCACTGGCGGCCAGTACCACGGCCCGCGCCTGCGGATCGGCCGCCACCGCGTCCAGCGCCCGCTGCAGCGCTGCCATCATGGCCTCGGACAGGGCGTTGAAGGCACGCGGGTTGTTCAGGGTCAGGGTGTGCACGCCCCGCGAATCGCGGGTGTGCAGCAGGATGTCGTCGTTCATGCGTTCGGTTTCCACGGCAGACAGAGAAACGGCGCCCGATGCCCGCCGGCGCTCAGACTCCGGCCAGCACCCGCAGGTGGGCCTCGACGCTGCGCGCCAGCGCGCTCAGCGAATAGCCACCCTCCAGGCAACTGACGATGCGCCCTCCGGCATGGCGGCGCGCCACCTCCATCAGCCGCTCGGTGATCCAGATGTAGTCGTTCTCGACCAGGCCCAGTTGGCCCATGTCGTCTTCGCGGTGCGCGTCGAAGCCCGCGCTGATGAACAGCATCTGGGGCCGGTGGGCATCCAGGCGCGACAACCACATCATGTCGATCAGCTCCCGGATCTCCATGCCCCGGGTGTAGGCCGGCACCGGCAGGTTCACCAGGTTGGGCGCGTTCGAGTGCTCGCATTCCGGGTAGAACGGGTGCTGGTAGAAGCTGCACATGAGGATGCGATCGTCGCCGGCCACGATGTCTTCGGTGCCGTTGCCATGGTGCACATCGAAGTCGATGATGGCCACGCGCTTGAGGCCGTGCCGCTCCAGCGCGTACTTGGCCGCCACCGCCACGTTGTTGACGAAGCAGAAGCCCATCGCCTTGTCGCGCATGGCATGGTGGCCGGGCGGCCGGACGGCGCAGAAGGCGTTGGCCAGTTCGCCGGCGATCACCGCGTCGGTGGCATCGATGGCGGCACCCGCTGACGCCAGGATGGCGTTCCAGGAATGCACGTTGACCGAGGTGTCGGTATCGATGTGCGCATGCGGAGGCCCCCCGGCATTGATGTCCGCCTTCAACGCTTCACACAACCCGCGCAAGGCCGCCAGATGCATGCGCCCGTGCGCCAGTTCCAGGTCGGCC
Source organism: Hydrogenophaga electricum (assembly GCF_030160815.1). NCBI lineage: Bacteria > Pseudomonadati > Pseudomonadota > Betaproteobacteria > Burkholderiales > Comamonadaceae > Hydrogenophaga > Hydrogenophaga electricum. Next base: position 165,277 of record NZ_BSPB01000003.1, read on the forward strand.
AGCGGCGCTGGCGTGGCCTCACGGCGCTCCAGCGCGGCGTCCAGCCCGGTGATGAGGATGCGGTCTTCGATGGCGTCCAGCCGCTGGGGGCATTCCGGGTGACCGGCCCCCATCTCATGACGCCAGCAATCCTTGTGGGTGTAGTAGCCCGTTGCTTGTCCCATGGTCGTTTTCAGGTAAGGTTGGCAGCCATGACCGCCAACGACAACATCCGCAATCTCCTGAGCCAGCTTAACACGGTGATTGTGGGCAAAACAGCGCAGGTGGCCGACTGTGTGGCCTGCCTGCTGGCGGGCGGCCACCTGCTGATCGAAGACGTGCCCGGCGTGGGCAAAACCACCCTGGCGCATGCCCTGGCGCGCAGCTTCGGCCTGCAGTTTGCCCGGGTGCAGTTCACCGCCGACCTGATGCCGGCCGACCTGGTGGGCCTGTCGATCTACGAACGCGGACGCGAAGGTTTTGTCTTTCATCCGGGGCCAGTGTTCGCCCAGGTGCTGCTGGCCGACGAGATCAACCGCGCCAGCCCCAAGACCCAGAGCGCGCTGCTCGAAGCCATGGAAGAAAAGCAGGTGACGGTGGAAGGCGAAACGCGCCCGCTGCCCGAGCCGTTTTTCGTCATCGCCACGCAGAACCCGCAGGATCAGCTGGGCACCTACGCCCTGCCCGAATCGCAGCTCGACCGCTTCCACATGCGGCTGTCGCTGGGCTATCCCGATCGCGCCGCCGAACGGGCCTTGCTCAGGGGCGAAGACCGGCGCGAACTGCTGAACCGCCTACCGCCCGTGCTGACCCCGGCGGAGCTGGCCCGGCTGCAGCAGCAGGTGCTGGCGGTGCACGCGGCCGATCCGGTGCTGGATTACCTGCAGGATCTGGTCAACGCCACCCGCAGCGGCCGCTGGTTCGTCCAGGGTCTGTCGCCGCGGGCGGCACTCGCCGTGATGCGGGCCGCCAAGGCGCAGGCCTTCCTGCAAGGGCGCGACTATGTGGCCCCCGACGACATCGCGGCCATCCTGCCGCAGACCACGGCGCACCGGCTGGTGCCGGTCAGCGACGCCGGGCGCGGCGCCCTCGAACAGGTGCGTGCCATGATCGAGGCGGTCCCCCTGCCGTGAAGCTGCCCCGGCCTGCCTGGCGGGCGCGCCTGCGCGCCTGGTTCCACGAACGCCTGCCGCGTACCGACACGCTGACGCTGACGCAGCGCAAGGTCTACATCCTGCCCACCCGGGCCGGCGGCATGCTGGCCCTGACGCTGGTGCTGCTGCTGATCGGCAGCATCAACTACCAGCTCAACCTGGGCTACCTGCTGACCTTCCTGCTGGCCGGCTGCGCCGCCGTCGCCATGCACGTGACCCACAGCAACCTGCGCGGACTGACCCTGCACCTGCAACCGCCCGCCGCGGTGCACGCCGGCCAGGCGGCGCTGCTGGACATCCGCCTGACCAACGACCGCCGCAGCCCGCGCCCCGGCATCGCGCTGGGCGTGAGCGACGACGCCACCCGCGACCATTGGGCCTGGATCGACGTGCCGGCCCAGGGCAGCGCCCAGCTCCAGGTGGCCTGGCCCACCCCCGCACGCGGCTGGCAGCCGCTGCCGGCCCTGACCGCGATCACCCTGTTTCCCCTCGGCACTTTCCGCGTCTGGACGGTCTGGCGGCCGGCGTCGCCCGTGCTCGTCTACCCGGCGCCCGAAGCCCATCCCCCGCCATTGCCACCCAGCCTGCCCCAGCCCGGCCAGAGTGGCAGCACCCACGCCCAGCCGGCCGGCGAATTCGACGGCGTGCGGGCCTACCGGCGTGGCGACCCGCTGAAAACCGTGGTCTGGAAAAAAGCCGCCCAGTCGTTTGCGGCCGGCCGCAACGACCTCGTCAGCCGCGACGCCCAGACCAGCCAGCAGCACCAGCTGTGGCTGGACAGCGAGCAGTGCGGCGCGGCCGGTCTCGAAGCCCGCCTCTCGCGCCTGACCGCCTGGGTGCTGCTGGCCGACCGCCTGGGGCTGGACTACGGCCTGCGCATCCCCGGCCGGGAAATCCCCCCAGGCCAGGGCACCCCCCACCGCAACCGTTGCCTGGAGGCGCTGGCGCTGTGCTGAAACTGCTTCCCCGCGACACCCGGGATACGCTTTTCATCCTGGCCGTCATCGGCTGGATCGTTCTCATGCAGGTGCCCCACCTGCCCTGGTGGACCTCCACCATTGCCGCCGGCGTGCTGGTCTGGCGCGCGGTACTGACCTGGTACCAGCGCCCCCTGCCACGCTGGACCTGGCGCGTCTTGTTGCTCGCACTGATTCTGGGCGCGACCTGGTGGACGCACCGCACACTTCTGGGGCGCGATGCCGGCGTCACGCTGATCGTGACCCTGCTGGCGCTCAAGACGCTGGAACTGCGCGCCCGCCGCGACGCCTTCGTCGTCTTCTTCCTGGGCTTCTTCACGCTGCTGACGCACTTCTTCTACTCGCAGTCGTTGCTCACAGCGGCAGGCATCCTCATCGCCCTGCTCGGTCTGCTGACGGCCCTGGTCAATGCGCACCTGCCGGTGGGCCGTCCGCCGCTGTGGCAATCGGCCCGCACGGCCGGCGGCATGGCGCTGCTCGGCGCCCCGATCATGCTCGTGCTGTTCCTGCTGTTTCCGCGCATGGCACCACTCTGGGGCATGCCGAACGACGCCATGACGGGGCGCAGCGGCCTGTCGGGCGAGATGCGGGTCGGCGAGGTCGCCAGCCTGGCGCTCAACGACGACATCGCCTTCCGCATCCGCTTTGACGGCCGGCCGCCCCCCCAGCAGGCGCTCTATTTCCGCGGCCCGGTGCTCAGCGACTTCGACGGCCAACGCTGGCGCGCGCTGCGCATGCCCTTCCCGGCCCGAACCCCGGCCGCCGCCGATCTGCAGGTCAGCGGCCCGCCCGTGCGTTACGAGGTGACGCTCGAACCCCACCAGCGCCCCTGGCTGTTCGTGCTGGAGGCCACGCCCGAAGCCCCCACCCTGGAAGGCGACCAGGCCCGCATGCTGCACAGCCTGCAATGGGTCACCGAACGCCCCATCATGGAACGGCTGCGCTACCGGGCAGAAAGCTACCCCGATTTCCGCCACGGCCCCCTGCAGGCCAGCTTAGGGCTGCAAGCCTTTGTCGAGCTGCCTCCCGGCTACAACCCGCGCACCCTGGCCTGGGCCCAGACGCTGCGCGAACAAGTGGGCAAGGGCCCCGACTTCAGCCGCCGCGCCGTGGCCGCCGTGATGGACCACCTGCGCACGGGCGGCTACACCTACACCCTGGAACCGGGGGTTTACGGCACCCACACGGCCGATGAATTCTGGTTCGACCGCAAGGCCGGCTTCTGCGAGCACATCGCCTCCAGCTTCGTGATCCTGATGCGCGCGCTGGACATTCCGGCCCGCATCGTCACGGGCTACCAGGGCGGCGAGATCAACACCGTGGACGGCTACTTCACGGTGCGCCAGCGCGATGCCCATGCCTGGGCCGAGGTCTGGGAATCCGGCCGCGGCTGGGTGCGCGTGGACCCGACCAGCGCGGTCGCGCCCGGTCGCACCGGCAGCTTCGACCGCCTGCTGGCCCCCGAAAACGCCTTCACTGGCGCGCTGCGCAGTCTCAACCCCACCCTGGCCGCCCAGTGGCGCAACATGTGGGAAGCGGTCAACAACCGCTGGAACCAGTGGGTGCTCAACTACACCCAGGGCCGCCAGCTCGACCTGCTGCGCCAGCTCGGCTTCAAGACCCCGAACTGGCAGGATCTCGTGACGGTGCTCGCCGGCCTGCTGGTGCTGGTGTCGCTGGCCGGCGCCGGCTGGCAGCTCTGGGAACGCCAGCAGCATGACCCCTGGCTGCGCCTGCTGCGCCAACTGCGCCAGCGCCTGCAGCGGCTGGGGCTGGAAACGGCCGACCACATGCCCCCGCGCACCATCGCCCAGCTGGTGGCGCGGCATTTTGGCGACACCGATTTCAGCCGCAGCGTGACGCAATGGCTGATGCGCCTGGAGGCCTTGCGCTATGCCCCGCAGAGCGCGGACTCGCTCGGTACACTGCGCCAGGCCTACCGCCAGATCGTCTGGCCTTCCCGGGCCCCCGACTGATGCCAACCCTGTCCGCTTCCCTGCCCCCCTTTCCCGCCTGGCGACCGGCCCAGGCCGGCCTGCTGGCCCTGCTGCTGACGCTCACCGGTCAAACTTCGCAGGCGCAGGCGCAGGCGCAGACGCCGCGCGGCAGCGCCGGCAAGACACCGGTGGCCGCACCCGCCGCGACCTTCACCTACGACCACCACGAAGCCGCCATGGCCTTCGCGGACGACCTGGCCCAGCGCCGCGGCCTCGACCCCGCCTGGGTGCGGGCGCAGATCGGCGCCGCGCAGCGCCTGCCCGGTGCGATCCGCCTGGTGCAGCCGGCGCCCGGCGGCACGCCCAAGAACTGGGCCGCCTACCGGGCGCGCTTCATCGAACCGGTGCGCCTGCGCGCGGGCCAGGCCTTCTGGCTCGCTCACCGCGAAACCCTGGCACGGGCCGAGCAGACCTATGGCGTGCCCGCCAGCCTGATCGTCGGCGTGATCGGTGTCGAATCGCTCTACGGCCAGCACACCGGCACCTTCCGCGTGATCGACGCGCTCACCACCCTGGCCTTCGACTTCCCGCCCCAGCACCCGCGCGCTGCGGCGCGGACCGAGTTCTTCCGCAGCGAGCTGGAACAGTTCCTGAGTCTGACCCAGCGCACGGGCATGGACCCGCAAGCCCTGCTCGGCAGCTACGCAGGGGCCATGGGCTGGCCGCAGTTCATGCCCAGCAGCTGGGCGCGCTACGCCATCGACTTCGACGGCGATGGCCGCATCGATCTGTTCAACAGCCCGGCGGACGTGATCGGCTCGGTGGCCCACTACTTCCAGGCCTTTGGCTGGCAGCCCGGCCTGCCCACGCACTACCCGGTGCGTTTCGACGACAGCCGGCTGGACCTGTCCACCCTGCTTGCTCCCGACATCCTGCCCAGCTTCAGCCTCGACAGCTTCGCGGCCAAGGGCGCGCTGGTCGACGTCGGCGCGGCCCGCCACACCGGCAAGCTGGCGCTGGTGGAACTGGAGAATGGCCAAGCCCCACGCAGCTACGTGGCCGGCACCGAGAATTTCTACGTCGTCACCCGCTACAACTGGAGCAGCTACTACGCGCTGGCCGTGATCGAGCTGGGGCAGGCGATCGAAGCGTCGCTGCCGCCGCCGTGAACCTGGCGCCGGCTCCGCGACTCCATAGCTTCAAGCCGAACTTTCTGCGCCATGTTGATGGACCGACTCAAGCGCCTTCTGCCCCGACCTGAACAGCTCCAGCACAACCGCTGGCTGCGCTGGATGGGCCCCGCCCTGCTGCAGCCCCGCCTGTGGCGATTCAGCCGCCGGGGCACCTCCATCGGCCTGGCGCTCGGCGTGTTCTTCGGCCTGCTGATCCCCCTGGCGCAGATTCCCTGCTCCGCCGCCGCGGCGATCGTCCTGCGCGCCAACCTGCCCGCCGCCATGGCCAGCACCCTGGTGACCAACCCGGTCACCTTCGGCCCCATTTATTACGCCGCCTACCGCCTTGGCCGCTGGATGCTGGGCGATCCGGCCCACGCCGACGACGAGATTCCGCCCATGGATGTGCCGCTGGAAGCGGCCGACCCGTCCGGCACCGGATGGCTGTCGGCCCTGGGCGCCGTGGTCGACTACGCCTCCACGGTGGGCAAACCGCTGGTCCTGGGGCTGGCGGTGCTGGCCTGTGCCTGCGGGCTGCTCACGTACTGGCTCAGCAGCGCCGTACTCGCCTGGCGCGTGCGCCGCCAGCGCCATGCCCGCGTCTCGGCCCGCCTGGGCACGGCCAAAGCCTGACCCCCTCGTTGCCCGCCCAAAAGCACCGGGGCCCTCAAGGGGCCCCGGTGGCATTCGCGGACGATCGGCGCCCGGCGCTCAGTGCGTCGGCACCAGGAAGTCCTGGCTGATGCGCCAGCCGAGATCGTTGACGCGGTCCAGGAACTGGGTCAGGAACGCATGCAGGCCGGTGGCCAGAATTTCGTCGATGCGCGCGAACTGCAGGTCGGCGCGCAGCTTGCCGGCCCGGCGCTGGGTTTCCTGCGAATGGTCGTTGCCCACCACCGCCAGGTTGTTGACCACTTCGTTGAGGCTGGCCGCCAGGCTGCGGGGCATGTCGGGCCGGATGATCAGCAGCTCGGCCACCCGCTCGGGCGTGATCACGTCGCGGTAGACCTTGCGGTAGACCTCGAAGGCCGAGACCGACCGCAGGATCGCGCTCCAGTGGTAGAAGTCGTACTCTTGGTCTTCCTCACTGGCGGCGCCGAAGAAGTCGCTCTGCACGGCGTGGAACTTCACGTCCAGCAGCCGTGCGGTGTTGTCCGAGCGCTCCAGGAAGGTGCCCATGCGGTAGAAGTGGAAAGCCTCGTCCTGCAGCATGGTGCCGATGGCCACGCCGCGCGAAAGGTGCGAGCGGAATTTCACCCACTCGAAGAACTCGCTCGGGTCGCGCTCGAAACCGGTGCTCTTGAGCACGCGGGTCAGCTCCAGCCAGGTCTGGTTCTGGGTCTCCCACAGTTCCGTGGTCAGCGCGCCGCGCACCGCACGGGCGTTCTCGCGCGCCGCGCGCAGGCAGGAGATGATGGACGAGGGGTTGTTCTCGTCGCGCACCATGAAGTCGAGCACGTTGCGCGGCGTCATGCCATCTTCGCCATACTTGGCCCGGAATGCCGGCATGAGCTCGCTGATGGTCAGCAGGCCTTCCCAGCCCACCTGCGCCACGGCGGCCGACTGCGGCAGCAGCGAGGTCTGGTAGTTGACATCGAGCATGCGCGCGGTGTTCTCGGCCCGCTCGGTGTAGCGGGACATCCAGAAAAGGTGATCGGCGGTACGCGAGAGCATGCTTCAGTTCTCCAGGATCCAGGTATCTTTTGTGCCACCACCCTGTGACGAGTTCACGACCAGGGAGCCCTCCTTGAGCGCCACCCGGGTCAACCCGCCGGGCACCATCTGCACCTCTTTGCCGCTGAGCACGAAGGGCCGCAGGTCGATGTGGCGCGGGGCGATGCCGCTCTTGACGTAGGTCGGGCAGGTCGAGAGGCTGAGCGTCGGCTGGGCGATGTAGCCCTCCGGCTTGGCCACCACGGCCTGGCGGAATTCCTCGATCTCGGCCGCGGTGGCCGCCGGGCCGACCAGCATGCCGTAGCCCCCGGCGCCGTGCACTTCCTTGACCACCAGGTCCTTGAGGTGGGCGAGGATGTACTTGAGGTCTTCCGGGTCGCGGCCCATGAAGGTGGGCACGTTGTTCAGGATCGGTTTCTGGCCGAGGTAGAAGTCGATCATCTTCGGCACGTAGGGGTAGATCGACTTGTCGTCGGCCACGCCGGTGCCGATGGCGTTGCAGATGGCCACGTTGCCGGCGCGGTAGGCGCTGAGCAGGCCGGCGCACCCCAGCGTGGAATTGGGGCGGAACACCAGCGGATCGAGGAAATCATCGTCCACGCGGCGGTAGATCACGTCCACGCGCTTGGGGCCGCGCGTGGTGCGCATGTAGACGAAGTTGTCCTTGACGAACAGGTCCTGGCCCTCGACCAGTTCCACGCCCATCTGCTGCGCCAGGAAGGCGTGCTCGAAATAGGCGCTGTTGTACATGCCGGGCGTGAGCACCACCACCGTGGGCTCGGCCGTGGTGGCCGGGCTGACCGCGCGCAGTGTTTCGAGCAGCAGGTCGGGGTAGTGCGCCACGGGCGCCACGCGGTTTTCGGTGAACAGCTCGGGGAACAGCCGCATCATCATCTTGCGGTCTTCGAGCATGTAAGAAACGCCCGAGGGCACGCGCAGGTTGTCTTCGAGCACGTAGTACTCGGCCTCGGTGCCGTCACCGCCGGGCACCGGCGCGCGCACGATGTCGATACCGGAGATGTGGGAATAGATCTGCTGGGGCACGTCCACGCCCATCATCTCGGGGCGGAACTGCGCGTTCTGGAAAATCTGGTCGGCCGGGATGATGCCGGCCTTGATGATTTCCTGGTCGTGGTAGACGTCGTGGATGAAACGGTTGAGCGCCGTGACGCGCTGGACCAGGCCCTCTTCCATGCGCCGCCATTCGTGCGCGGGAATCACACGCGGAATCAGGTCGAAGGGAATCAGGCGTTCCGTGCCGGAGCCGTCTTCGTCCTTGGCTCCGTACACGGCAAAGGTGATGCCGACGCGGCGGAAGATCATTTCCGCCTCTTCGCGCCGGGAGAGCATCACCTCTTCCGGTTGTTCCGACAGCCACCGAGCGTATTTCAGGTAGTGGGCCCGAACCTCGCTGGGCGAGGCGTTCATTTCGTCAAACATCGGTCGGCTCATGGGCTTTTTCTCCTGACCACAGCATAGCAAGGACCGGGCCAGCCGCAAGCTACCACCCCCATGCCGAGGGCCTTCGCGTCGAAAAGTGGACAGGCGCGTGGCCACCGCGCGCCAGCGCCTTCGCACCGCCTCAACCCGCGTCCCCTTCCGGCACAGCCGTGGCGCCCGCCGGATCGGTCGGCTCCGCGCGGTACTGCCAGTAGCGGGGTGCCCGGGCGCGCTCGCAGGCCACGCCGTCGGGGTGGTCGCTGCGCCAGGTGATGGCGCCGCATTCGGGCGTGGCCGCCCAGCGGATGCCCCGGGCCCGGTAGCGGTCGAGCACCTCGGGCGCCGGGTGCCCGAACCGGTTGCGATAACCGGCCTGCACCAGCACCCAGGCGGGCCGCAGCGTGTTCAGCAGCACCGGGCTCGATGAGCTGCGGCTGCCGTGGTGGGGAGCCAGCAGCACGTCGGCCCGCAAGGACGGCCGGGCCAGCGCCAGGCGGGTTTCCTGCGCGGCATCCAGGTCACCGGCCAGCAGCGCGGCCTGGCGGCCATTGCTCACGAGCAGCACACAGGACAGCGCGTTGGAAGACAAAGACCGCCCCCCGGCCGGATCGCCATAGAGCGCAGCCCGCGGGTGCAGAACCTCGAACACCACCCCGTCCCATTCCCAGCGCTGGCCGGCTTCGCAGCGCGGATGCGGTGCCGCCGACGAAAGCCACTGCGCCGCCGGCCAGGCCCGGGCCAGCGAGGCCGCCCCGCCGGCGTGATCGCTGTCGCCGTGGCTGACCACCACCCGTTCGGGCTGCTCGCCCAGCGCGCGGAGCGTGGGCAGGATGACCAGGTCGCCGGCATCGCTGCCCGGCGAATAACGCGGCCCGGTGTCGTAGAGCAGGCTGTGCGAGGCCGTGCGCACCAGCACCGCGCCGCCCTGGCCCACGTCCAGCGCCAGCAGTTCGAATCCGCCCGGCGCCGGGCGGGCCGGCGCCCAGGTCAGCGCCGGCCACAGCAGCAGGCAACCCGCCAGGCGCAACCAGGGCGGCCAGCGCAACACCAGCAGCACGCCACCGGCCACAGCCGCCAGCGCCAGGGGCCAGGGCACCATGGGCCGGTACACCACCGCCCAGGACCAACCCGCCAGCCACTGCAGCCAGAGGTCGAGGATCTGCACACCCCAGGCCGCCAGCGACCACAGGGGCGGCAGCCCCACACCGAGCAGCGCCAGGGGCGTGACCAGCAGGGTCACCCACGGAATCGCGACCAGGTTGGCCAGCAGGCCCGCGACCGAGAACTGCCCGAAAAGCAGCAGCGTCAGCGGGGCGAGCGCCACCGTCATGACGGCCTGCTCGCGCACCAGCGTCCCCACCCGCCGGGCAGCCGCGCGCCAGCCCCCGGTGTTCGCATCGTTCGGCCCGGCGCGGCGCCCGCCGGCCGGGTCGGTGGCAAAAAGCACGGCCACCGCCACGAAGCTCAGCCAGAAACCCGGCTGCATCAGCGCCATCGGGTCCATCAGCAGGACCAGCACCATCACCGTCAGCCAGGTCACCGGCCAGGGCCATTGCCGCCCCAGCAGGCGCAGGCCGACCACGATCGCCAGCATCAGCACCGTGCGCTGGGCCGGCACGCCCCAGCCTGAGAACACCGCATACCCCCAGGCCAGCGCCAAGCCGCCGAGGCCACTGGCCACCGGCGCCGACACCGCCAGCAACACCTGGGGACGCCAGCGCGCCAGGCGGCGCCAGAGTGCCCCGATCAACAGCGTCGCCAGCCAGGCAAACACCGTCACGTGCAGGCCCGAAATGCTCATGAGGTGGGCGACACCCGTGGCCCGGAACAGGGCCCAGTCATTGCGGTCGATGGCGCTCTGCTCACCCACCACCAGGGCCGCCAGCACCCCCGCGCGGCGCGGGTCGGGCACGGCGTCTGCGATGCGCCCGGCCACCGCCTGCCGGGCCACAGCCACCGGGTGCCACGCGCCGCCAGGCAAGGGCTGCGGCGCTTCGACCCGGGCGCCGGTGCGCACGTACCCCGTGGCCCCGATGCCGCGTTCCCACAACCAGCGCTCGCGGTCGAACCCATGGGGGTTGGCCGCCCCGTGCGGGCTGCGCAGCCGCACCGTCAGGCGCCAGCGGTCGCCGACGCGCAGATCGGGCGCCGGCACCGGCTCCGTCGGGTACCAGGTCAGCAGCAGGCGCTCGGGCAGCACCAATGCGCGGGCATCCCCGGCAGGCGTGGCCGACTCGACCAGCAGCACGAAGCGCGGCCCGCGCTCACCGCGCTGTGGCAGCCCTTCGATCTGCCCCGTGACCCGAATATCCTGTCCCTGCAGGGACGGATCGAGCCGCTGCGCTTCCTGCGCCAGCGCCCGCCACCCGGTCCAGCCGAACGCGAGCGCCGCGGCGGCGATCATGCTCACCACGATCAGCACCTGGCGGCGATACCGGCGCACCGGCACACGCGCCCAGCCGCGCAACGCGGCCAGCCCCAACACGCCACCCAGCGCCGCCGCGGCCCAGATTCCGACCGGGTTCAGCGACGCCTGCTGAAGCTGGACCCAGACACCCAGCACCCCCGCCAGCGCGGCCAGGGGCCAGACGGCCATCCACCGCAAGGCCGGCCCCTAGTGCAGGGTCGGCCATCTCGACCGGCAGGTAACACGCCCGGCTGTCACGCCGGCATGCGATGATGGCGCGGGACTTGCTAGGGTGCGTAAGCACCGTGGCAGCCTCCGGAAATTCTGCGGTGTCATCGTTGTTCTCCCTGTTGAAAGCCCGAGCATGGCCATCCACGTTGCCCTGAGCCACATCACCCATTATCGGTACGACCGCCTGGTCAAACTCGGCCCGCAGGTCGTGCGTCTGCGCCCCGCCCCCCACAGCCGCACCAAGGTGCTGTCGTACTCGCAGAAGATCGAGCCCGGTAACCACTTCATCAACTGGCAGCAGGACCCCTTCGCCAACTACCAGGCCCGCCTGGTCTTCCCCGAACCCACCACCGAATTCAAGGTCACCATCGACCTCGTGGTCGAAATGGCGGTCTACAACCCGTTCGATTTCTTCCTCGAACCGCGCGCCGAAACCTTCCCGTTCACCTACGACGAGGCGCAGAAGCAGGAACTGGCACCCTACCTTGCGGCCGCGCCGCTCACGCCGCTGCTCAAGCGGTACCTGGACGAAACCGACCGCAACGAGCAGCGCACGATCGACTTCCTGGTGGCGATCAACCAGCGCCTGCAGCGCGACATCGCCTACACCATCCGCATGGAGCCGGGCGTGCAAACGCCCGAAGAGACCCTCACGCTCAAGAGCGGCTCCTGCCGCGATTCCGGCTGGCTGCTGGTGCAACTGCTGCGCCACCTGGGCCTGGCCGCGCGCTTCGTCTCGGGCTACCTGATCCAGCTCGCCCCCGACGTCAAGGCCATCGACGGCCCCAGCGGCCCCGAAGTCGATTTCACCGACCTGCACGCCTGGTGCGAAGTCTTCCTGCCCGGTGCCGGCTGGATCGGCCTCGATCCCACCTCCGGCCTGCTCGCCGGCGAAGGCCACATCCCGCTGGCCTGCACGCCGACGCCCTCCAGCGCCGCGCCGGTGGAAGGCGCGATGGACAAGTGCGAGGTCGAGTTCGAGCACCACATGGGCGTGACGCGTGTTTACGAATCGCCACGCGTGACCAAGCCCTACACCGAAGACCAGTGGGCCGACGTGCTCAAGCTCGGCGCGCAGGTCGACGCCGATCTGATGCAGCACGACGTGCGCCTGACCCAGGGCGGCGAACCCACCTACGTGGCCACCAGCGACCGCGACGCGGCCGAATGGAACACCGACGCACTCGGCCCGACCAAACGCGGCTACGCCACCGAACTGCTGGGCCGCCTGCGCGAGCGCTATGGCGACGGCGGCTTCGTGCACATGGGCCAGGGCAAGTGGTACCCGGGCGAACAGTTGCCGCGCTGGGCGCTGTCGGTGTTCTGGCGCGCCGACGGTGAGCCGTGCTGGTTCAACCCGGCGCTGCTGGCCGACGAGCGCGACGACGCCCACTACACCGACGACGACGCCCGCCGCTTCACGCAGGCACTGGCACGCCGGCTGGGGCTGTCGACCCAGTACATCACCCCGGGCTACGAGGACACCTGGTACTACCTCTGGCGCGAGCGCCGCCTGCCGGTCAACGTCGACCCGTTCAACAGCAAGCTCGACGACGAGCTGGAGCGTGTGCGCCTGCGCCGCGTCTTCGACCAGGGCCTGGAAGCCGTGGTCGGCTACGTGCTGCCGCTGCAGGCATCGGGCCACGGCACCCTCTCCAGCAACGGCAAGAGCCAGTTCCACCGCGTCGCCGGCACCGTCTGGTCGACCGGGCCCTGGTTCTTCCGCGACGAGCGCATGTACCTGATCCCGGGCGACTCGCCCATGGGCTACCGCCTGCCGCTGGACTCGCTGCCCTGGGTCTCCAAGGGCGATTACCCCTATCACATCGAGCAGGACCCGCATTCCGCACGCGACCCGCTGCCTTCGGGCACGGCCCTGCGCCACCAGGTGCACCCGCACACCGTGGGCGGTGGTTTTGCCGAGGGTGGCACCGTTTCGCTGCAGGGCACCGACTGGTTCGAGGACGGCGAAGCCGCCGCCCTGGGCCTGCGCCCCGGCCAGCCCCTGCCGGGCGCAGCGCCGGCCCAGGCCCTGTCGGCCCGCTTCCCGCAGCGCGGCGAATCGGCCGCCTGGCTCACCCGCACCGCGCTGTGCGTGGAAGCCCGCGACCCGCAGCGCGCCAACGGCCCCAAGGCCGAAACGCACAGCGGCGGCAAGAGCCAGCATCTGTACGTGTTCATGCCCCCGCTGCCCCGCCTGGAGGACTACCTCGACCTGCTGGCCGCCATCGAAGCGACCGCCGAACGGCTGGACATGAAGGTGGTGCTCGAAGGCTACCCGCCGCCGCGCGATCCGCGTCTGAAGATGCTGCAGGTCACCCCCGACCCGGGCGTGATCGAGGTCAACATCCACCCCAGCAGCAGTTTCGACGAACTGGTCGAACGCACCGAATTCCTCTACGACGCGGCCTACCAGACGCGCCTGTGCGCCGAGAAATTCATGACCGACGGCCGCCACACCGGCACCGGCGGCGGCAACCACTTCGTGCTCGGTGGCGCCACCCCGGCCGACTCGCCCTTCCTGCGCAAACCCGAACTGCTGGGCTCGCTGATCGCGTACTGGCACAACCACCCCTCGCTGTCGTACCTGTTCTCGGGCCTGTTCATCGGCCCGACCAGCCAGGCCCCGCGCGTCGACGAGGCGCGCAACGACCAGCTCTACGAGCTGGAAATCGCGCTCAACCAGATCGAAAAGAACCGCGCCGTCTACGGCCAGGACATGCCGCCCTGGCTGGTCGACCGCACGCTGCGCAACATCCTGGTCGACGTCACCGGCAACACGCACCGCAGCGAGTTCTGCATCGACAAGCTGTTCTCGCCCGACTCGTCCACCGGGCGCCTGGGCCTGCTGGAACTGCGCGCCTTTGAAATGCCACCGCACGCCCGCATGAGCATCGCGCAGCAACTGCTGCTGCGCGCCCTCGTCGCGCGCTTCTGGCAGCAGCCCTGGACCGGCCGCCTGGCCCGCTGGGGCACCGAGCTGCACGACCGTTTCCTGCTGCCAACCTTCGTGCGCATGGACTTCGAAGACGTGCTCGCCGAGCTGGCCGACTTCGGCTACCAGTTCGACCGGGCGTGGTTCGAACCGCATTTCGAGTTCCGCTTCCCGCTGGTGGGCCAGGTGGCCGCCCGTGGCATCGAACTCACGCTGCGCAACGCGCTGGAACCCTGGCACGTGATGGGCGAAGAAGGCGCCGTCGGCGGCACCGTGCGCTACGTGGACTCGTCGCTGGAACGGCTCGAAGTCAAGGTCTCGGGCTACAACGACAGCCGCTACGTGATCACCTGCAACGGCCGCGCCCTGCCGCTGCAGCCGACCGGCACCGCCGGTGAAATGGTGGCGGGTGTGCGCTACAAGGCCTGGAACCCGCCCAGCGCGCTGCACCCGAGCATCGGCGTGCACGCCCCGCTGACCTTCGACATCGTCGACAACTGGATGCAGAAATCGCTCGGCGGCTGCCAGTACCACGTCACGCACCCGGGCGGACGCAACTACGACACCTTCCCGGTGAACGCCTACGAGGCCGAAAGCCGCCGCCTGGCACGCTTCTTCCAGATGGGCCACACCCCGGGCAAGTTGTCGGCCACCGATCCACAATCCAGCCGTGAATTCCCGTTCACGCTGGACCTGCGAACCTGAGGCGCACGCGCCGCCGGACCGTGAAGGATGCAACAGGGCCCACCCCCACCGAACACCCCTACCCCGCCGCCCACCCGGGTTCCGCGGGCATACTCCGGTGCCGTGAGCCCTGAAGCGCCCCATTCCCTTTTTGAAGACACCAGCCCCGCCCACCCCGGTGAATGGGCGCTGTCCCTCGCCCTGGCCGCCAGCCCCGGGCATCTCGACGAGATGCGCGATCCGGCTGGCGCCCTGGTGCCCGACTGGGACGACTTTTTCGGCCATGTCGGGACCGACGGCCTGGCGGACCTGAACCGCCGCGCCGACAACCTGCAGCGCCAGATCCGCGACAACGGCGTCACCTACAACGTCTACGCCGACGCCAGCGGCCTGCAACGGCCCTGGGCGCTGGACCTGTTCCCCATGCTCGTGAGCACCGAGGAATGGGCCCGGATCGAAGCCGGCGTGCAACAGCGCGCCCGCCTGCTCAACGCGGTGATGGCCGACCTGTATGGCCCGCAGACCCTGCTGCGCCAGGGCTTGCTGCCTTCGGCCCTGGTGCACGGCCACCCCGGTTACCTGCGCGCCATGCAGGGCCTGCAACCGGCCGGCGGCACCTGGCTGCACATCGTCGCGCTCGACCTCGCGCACGGCCCCGACGGCCAGTGGTGGGTGGTGGGGCAGCGCACCCAGGCGCCTTCGGGCCTGGGTTACCTGCTGGAAAACCGCATCGCGATCTCGCGCCAGTTCCCCAAGGCCTTCGCCGGCCTGAAGGTGCAGCGGCTGGCGGCCAGCTACCGCGCGCTGATGGACGGCATCAAGGCCCAGGCGCCGGAAGGCGAACACGCCCGCATTGCCCTGCTGACGCCGGGGCCGTACAACGAAACCTACTTCGAGCACGCCTACCTGGCCCGCTACCTGGGCCTGACCCTGGTCGAAGGCAACGACCTCACGGTGCGCGACCAGCGCCTGTACCTCAAGACCCTCAAAGGCCTGGAACCGGTGCACGCGCTGATCAAACGCGTCGACGACGAATGGCTCGACCCGCTGGAGCTGCGCCCCGATTCAAGCCTGGGCGTGCCGGGCCTGCTGCAGGTGCTGCGGGCTGGCAATCTGTTGCTGGCCAACGCCCCCGGCTCGGCCCCGCTGGAGTCGAGCGCAATGCTGGGTTTCCTGCCGGCCATCGGCCGGCACCTGCTGGGCGAAGAACTCAGCCTGCCCTCGCTGCCCACCTGGTGGTGCGGCGAAGACGCCGCGCTGCGCGAAGTGCTGCCCCTGCTCAAGGGCAGCGTGATCCGCCCGACCTATCCCCGCTCCGGCCTGGAAACCGTCATGGGCCAGAGCCTCGGTGCCCGCGAACTCGATGAGTGGTCGGGCCGCATGGCGCGCCACCCCGACGACTACACCGTGCAGGACTGGCTGCCGCTGTCCCAGACCCCGACCTGGACGGGTGAACACCTCATCCCCCGTTCGGCCATGCTGCGCGTGTTCGCCCTGGCCGACGGCAGTGGCGCCTGGCGCGTGCTGCCCGGCGGCCTGGTCCGGCTGGCCCCGCGTGGCCAGCTCATGGCCTCCATGCAGCGTGGGGGCAGCAGCGCCGACTGCTGGGTACGCACCGATGGCGAGGTCGACAAGACCAGCCTGCTGCAGTCGGCGCCCAGCACCCTGGCGCTGGCCCACCAGAAACGGCCCGTCACCAGCCGCGCGGCAGAAAACCTGTTCTGGCTCGGCCGCTACACCGAACGTGCGGAAAACGGCATCCGGCTTGCCCGCATCGTGCTGGACCACCTGGGAGGCGAAGAACCCAGTTCGCGCCCGCTGCTGGCCTGGCTGTCGGAGCTGGCGCGCGAACACGCGCTGGTGCTGGCCGACGTGCCTTCCGCCGAACACTCGACACGCGTGTTCGCGCGCTCGCTCATGGCCGGTCTGGCGCCCGCGCCCGACTCTCCCCTGCATGCGCGCAGCTTCAGCGTCGGCTACAACCTGCGCGCCCTCAAGAACGCGGCCGCCCAGGTGCGCGACCGGCTCTCGCCCGAACACTGGAACCTGATCGAGCGCACCGAGGCCGAGTTCGCCCACGACTGCGCCGCCATGGCGGCCGATGCCGAATACGGCACCGCCGAGGCGCTCGCCGCCCTGCACAACGCCAGCGAGCTGCTGGCCGCCATCACCGGCTCACAGACCGACCGCATGGTGCGCGACAACGGCTGGCGACTGCTTTCCGTGGGCCGGCACATCGAACGCCTGATCACGCTCGCGCGCGCGCTCGAACTCGGGCTCGAACACCGCTGCATGGAAGATCCCGCCGGGTTCGAGGCCATGGTCGCGCTGTTCGACAGCACCATCACCTTCCACGCCATGTACCAGCAGCGCCGCGACATGGTGGCCCTGATCGACCTGCTGGTCATGGACCGCGACAACCCGCGCTCGCTGGCCTGGGTGGTACAGACCCTGCGCTCGCGCCTGGCCAAGCTGTCGCAAAGCGCCACCCCGCGCGACGCCGTGCTGGCCATGGGCCTGCCCGATCCCGACATCTGGGTGCTCACCGAGCTGTGCCACTGGCAGCGGCGCGAAGAAGACGGCCAGCTCGTCTATGGCGAACTGGCACAGCTGCTCGACGGCTGCGAGCTGGCCGCTGCCGACCTGTCCAACGAAATCACCCGGCTGCACTTCAGCCACGCCGACCAGCGGCGGCGTTCGCTCGGGGCCTGACACCATGCTGCTGCGCGTCCTGCACGCCACCACCTACCGCTACCACGGCAACGTCGACCTGGCCCAGCACATGGTCCACCTCACGCCCGCCGACACCGCTTCGCAGACCCTGGTGGCCCATGCGCTGCGCATCGACCCCGAACCCGCCACCTGCACGCGCCGCGTCGACGCCTTCGGCAACCAGAGCACCTTTTTTTCGCTGCAGACCCCGCACGAAGTGCTCACCGTCGAAGCCGACAGCCTGGTGCGCACCAGCGCGCCCGCCCCCCTGCCCGACAGCCCGGCGTGGCAACGCCTGGGCTGGGAAGACGTGCGCCGTCGCTTCCATTACCGCGCCGGCGCGCCCTAC
Organism: Hydrogenophaga electricum; assembly: GCF_030160815.1. Lineage (NCBI taxonomy): Bacteria > Pseudomonadati > Pseudomonadota > Betaproteobacteria > Burkholderiales > Comamonadaceae > Hydrogenophaga > Hydrogenophaga electricum. The sequence goes on from NZ_BSPB01000003.1 coordinate 182,928, forward strand.
GACCCAGCCTGCGAATTCCTGTTCGCCTCGCCCCACGTGCCGCGCGACGATGCCTTCGCCGATTTCGCGCGGCCGGCGTTCGCCGCCGGCCTGCCCATGCTGCAGGCCGCTCGGGCGCTCATGGAACGCATCCACACCGGGCTGACCTACGAAACCGCCAGCACCGAGGTCAATACCCCCGCGCTGCAGGCGCTGGAACAAGGCAAGGGCGTGTGCCAGGACTTCGCCCACATCATGATCGGTTGCCTGCGCAGCCTGGGCCTGCCCGCGCGCTATGTCAGCGGCTACCTGCTGACCGAACCGCCACCGGGCCGGCCGCGCCTGATCGGCGCCGATGCCTCGCACGCCTGGGTGTCGGTCTATGTGCCACTGCCGCCCGACTCCGGCGTCCGCTCCGACGACGGCGACACGCCCGAAACGGAACCGGCGCTGGGCGCCTGGTTCGACTTCGACCCCACCAACAACCGCTGCGGCTGGGGCAGCCCCGGCGAGGACTACATCACCCTGGCCACCGGGCGCGACTTCGCCGACGTCTCGCCCATGCGCGGCGTCATCCAAGGCAGCAGCGGCCATGCGCTGGACGTGGCGGTCACCGTCGCCCCACCCCAGGAGCTGGAAGCGCTGCAACAGCCCGAAGCCGGCTGAGGCGCCCCTTCAGCGCGACGGCGGGCGCGGCTTGCCCGGGCGCCGGGCGCCGCCCCGTGCCGGGCCGATCAGGCCCGCTTCGCGCAGCGCTTTCTTGCGTTCGGCCCGTTCCTTGTCGGCCTGCTGGCCGGCCTTGAGCCAGCGTGCAAACTGTTCGGGCGTTTCCAGCGTGATGCGGCCGATGTGCACGGCGCGAAAGTCGGCGATCACCAGCTCGGCCGCCTTCTGGATGTTGACCTTGCCTCCGGCGGCCAGCGCACCACGCTTGCGACCAATGGCTTCGAGCAAGGCGTCGTCCGTGGCCTGCGCCCAGGCTTCGGGTGAAAGGCCGGCCTGGTAGCGCGCCTCCATCAGCGCCGGGTAGTCCGTCTTGAGCTTGGCCAACAGCTCGTAGGCCACTTCCTCTTCGTCGTAGGCGTTCTTGCCCACTGCCCCGCTGGCGGCCAGGTTGTAGCCGCTCTCGGGCACGATGATGCGCGGCCACAGCATGCCGGGCGTGTCGTAGAGGTAGAAATCGTCGGCCAGCACGATGCGGGCTTCGGTGCGCGTGACGCCGGCCTCGTCCCCGGTCTTGGCCGCCTTGCGGCCCTTGAGCGTGTTGATCAGCGTGGACTTGCCCACGTTGGGGATGCCGCAGATCAGCACGCGCATGGGCTTGAACATGCCACCCCGGTGTGGCGCCAGCCAGTGGCAGGCGTCGATCAGCGCGCGCGCTGGCGCCGTCACGCTGGCGTCGAGCGAAATCGCCTGCGTGTCCGGCTGGGCGTTGTAGTGCGCCAGCCAGAGCGCGGTGCGCTCGGGGTCCGCCATGTCCTGCTTGTTGAGGATCTTCAGCGTCGGCTTGCCGCTGGTGAGCTGGCGCATCAGCGGGTTGGCGCTGGAGCCGGGCAGACGGGCATCGAGCATCTCGATCACCACGTCGATGGCCTTCACGCGCTCGGCGATCGCCTGGCGCGTGAGGTGCATGTGACCGGGAAACCATTGAATGCTCATGAAACGATCGCTTGAGAAAAAACCATCTGCCATTGTCCCAAAGTCCGCCCGCTTTCCGGCGCTCGCGGTTGTCCCGAGCTTCTCTGGACAACCCTGTGAATAATTCCGGGGCATGTCTGTACGGCGTGCGCAAGTGCTTGTGGCCCTAGGCTGTTCAACAACCTGCCCAAAAAACCGGCACTCGGGATCCCAAGTTGTCCACTTTTCCCTCGAAATCCGGGACAACTTTGTGCATAACCCATGACCATGTCTGTACGAACACCGTAACCCATTGATTCCAAAGGACGTTCTTTGACCTGCTTATTCAACAGGCAGTGGGAAAACACTTCCCGCAGCGACCAGATACCGCGGGAAATGCCGTGAATCCGGCAGTTTTTGCACTGCATCTGGCGGACTCGGGCGAAACCGTGCCTGCGCCGGCCGAGCGCACGCTGCTGCAATCGCTGCACGCGGCCGGGCAGGTCTGGCCTGCGTCGTGCCGCAATGGCACCTGCCGCACCTGCATCGGCCAACTGGTCCACGGTGCCGTGCGCTACAGCGTGGCCTGGCCAGGCCTGCTGCCGGAAGAAAAAGCCAGTGGTGCGGTGCTGCCCTGTGTGGCGCACCCCGCGAGCGACGTGACGCTCGCCCCGCCGGTCGACGGTTGATGCCGCCGCTGGCGGTTCAGTGCGCGGCAGTCGCGGCGCGCGGCTGGCCCAGGCGCGCCGGCGAAACGTACTCCTGCCGGTAGACCTCGAAGGGCATGGTGTCGGCCGCTTCGATGGCGCGCTGGTCCTGCAGCGACTGGGCGGCCATGGCTTCGTAGCGGGCCTGCGCGTCGGCCTCCCAGGGCAGCGCCAGCAGGTGGTCGCGGATGCGCTGCGAGCGTTCCCGCGCAAAGGCCACGAAGGAGTCGGCGTGCTGCGAACGGATCGCCGCCAGCACCTGGGCCGACGGCAGCGTGTCGGGCGCCAGCAGCGCGGCACGGGCCGCCGCCACGGCGTCGCGGTGCTCGTGGCCACCGTGGGTGGCATCCAGGGCGGCGGCGATCGGCACCAGGGCATCGATGATGTCCAGCCCCCAGTCGGCCAGCGCCACCGACTGCCCCTGGCGCAGCAGCTGCAAACCAGGCTCGCGCCCGCGCGCAGCCGTCATGTGCTGGTTCTGGGCGATTTCGCGGATCTCGTCGGGCGTGTCGGGCGGGCTGTCGGCCAGCAGGCAGTGCAGCAGGAACACGTCGATGAAGCGCAGCGTGGCGGCGTCAACGCCAACCGCCTCGAAGGGGTTGAGGTCGAGCAGGCGCACTTCCACATACTCCACCCCGCGCTCGCGCAGCGCGTGCAGCGGTCGCTCGCCCTGGAAGATCACGCGCTTGGGCCGGATGGTGCCGTAGAACTCGTTTTCAATCTGCAGCAGCGTGGTGGCCAGCTGGTTGTAGTCGCCCCCCGGATTGCGGATGCCCACCGCCTCATACGCCGGCCAGGGCCGCGTGAGCGCGTCGTGCAGCGAGGCGGCGTAGCCTTCGAGGCTGTTGTAGCTCACCGCCAGCGTGGCCTGCGCCTCGCTCTGGTAACCCAGCCGGCCCATGCGCAGGCTGGTGCCGTGCGGCATGTGCAGCGTGCCACCCTGGCCCAGCGGCTGCAGCGCGTGCGGCCGGCCCTCGACGAAACTGGAACACACGGCCGGCGAAGCGCCGAACAGGGTCAGCAGCAGGAAAGCGTGGCGGCGGAAGTTGCGGATCAGCGCAAAGTAGCCTTCGTTGTCGATGCCGGGCAATGACCAGTTGTAGTGGATGCCACTGATGGTCTGCATGCGCCGGCCGTAGCGATGGCCCAGGCCCATGCGGTAGACGCTCTTGGCCCGGCCGACGTTGGAGCTGCCGTAGCGGCCCAACGGAATGGTCTCGTCGGTGGGCAGCCCGCAGGGCATGCTGGACGCCCACAGCATCTCTTCGCCGGCCGCGCCACCTTGCGCCGCGATGCTACGCAGGGTGAACTGGTGAACTTCGGTGAGCTGGGCCAGGCATTGGTCCACCGACGCGTGCACGCCGGTGATGAGTTCCAGCTGCGATTCCGAATAGTCGGTGGTGATGTGCGGGTGCGTGAGCGCACTGCCCAACGCCGGCGGGTGCGGGGTCAGGGCCAGCTTGCCGTCGGGCTGTGCGCGCAGGCTTTCTTTTTCGAGGCCGCGACGCATGCCGCTCAAACGCTCTTGCGAAAGGGCGCTCAGCCGTTGTTCCAGTGTGCTCATAGGGGCGTCGGGAGGGGTCTTTTTGGGGCCGGAACTTAACACGGCTGGCGTGTTTGTGCTGGCGCGCACCGCACAGCCCTGTCGCCGCCTGCCCTCCGTGCGGGCCGGCGGCAGAAAACCGGGAAAGCAGGCAGGCAGCGGAACCGGCCGGACGGCACCGGTCCGAAACGGCGCCCGCTCAGGCCGGCTGCGGCGAGGCCGGCGCGCGCCGGGGTGCCAGCCAGGCCTCGATGAGCACCGGGTCGTGCAGCAGGCGCAGTTGGTCGAACGCGACCTGCGCCTCGGGATAGGTGCGCCGCAGGTAGTTGAGCCACTGCTTGAGCCGGCCCGCGCGGTGGCGGCGCTCCACGCGTGCGCTCACGCGGTCCCAGAAGAGGCCGAGCAGCGGTTCGATCTGTGACCAGGGCACGCCATCCTGCCCGCGAATGGCCAGCGCCAGCCCCGGGTCGCCGACCATGCCGCGTCCGATCATCAGCGCGTCGCAGCCGGTCACCTCGCGGCAGCGCCGGGCGTCGGCCACGCTCCAGATCTCGCCGTTGGCGATCACCGGCATGCGGCGCAGCGCCGGCACCGCTTCGCGCACCTGGGCGATGCGCTCCCAGTAGGCCGGCGGCCGGTAGCCGTGCGCCTTGGTCCGGGCGTGAATGACCAACTCGTCGGCACCGGCCTCGGCGATGGCCTGGGCGCAGTCTTCGGCCACCCGGTCGTCGTTGAAGCCCAGCCGCATCTTGGCCGACACGGGCACATGCGCCGGCACGGCCCGCCGCACCGCGGCCACGATGCGGCCCACCAACTCGGGCTCATCGAGCAGCACGGCACCGCCCCGGCTGTTGTTCACCGTCTTGGCCGGACAGCCGAAGTTCAGATCGATACCGGGCGGTCCCAGCGTGGCCAAGCGGGCCGCGTTGTCGGCCAGGCAGACCGGGTCGGACCCCAGCAATTGGGGCCGCACCGGCACGCCGGCCAGCGTGCGCCCGCCCTGGAGCAGCTCGGGCACCACGCGCAGGAACACCCGATCCGGCAGCAGCGTGTTTGTGACGCGGATGAACTCGCTCACGCAGCGGTCCAGGCCTCCGGTGCGGGTCAGCACGTCGCGCAGGGTCGCGTCGAGCAAGCCCTCCATGGGCGCCAGCAGCAAAGTCATCAAGGGGTGGCGGTGTTGTCGCCGTGCCAAACAACCCGGCACGGGAGATGATGGATTTAACGCGGGGATTCTAGAACGGCCGCCTCTCCCTTGCGGGACCCTGCGATACCCGCCTACCATGTCGTGCCCTGCCCCTGCCGTCCATCCGGAGTTGCCATGTCTGCCTTTCGCCTTCGCCATCTGGCCACCACCCTTGTTTTGTCGGGAGGCCTGGCCCTGGGTTGCGCCTCGGCCGAGCCGACGGGCCAACGCGTCGGCACGTTCAAGCAGATCGAAGGCGAGGTCTGGCTGGTGCGCGACGGGGTGCGCGCGCCGGTGCGTTCGGGCGACCCCGTGACCGAGGCCGGCCGCATCCAGACCGGCCCGGGCGGCGCGGCCAGCGTGATCCTCAAGGACGGCACCGTGCTGACCGCAGGCCCTGAAACCGTGATGGACCTCAGCCGCTTCCAGTACGACAGCACCACGCAGGAAGGCAACTTCCTGCTCGACCTGCTGCAGGGATCGGTGCGGGTCGTCACCGGGCTGCTGGCCAAGGTCAACCCCGAGCGCTTCAAGGTGCAGACCCCCACGTCCGTGGTGGGCGTGCGGGGCACCGACTTCATTGTGGAAGCCAACCCACCGATCGAGCCGCTGCACGTCTACCTGCGCAAACACTACAAGGACCATAGTAGACTTCGCCGGTGACGCGCGCGCACCACGTTCGCGCGCATTTTTTCGCGCTTGCGCTGTCGAACGTTGACACCCCTGTCTGCCTGGCTGTTCCGGCCCTTCCCTGTCGCCCTGCTTGCTCTGCTGACGGCCTGCGCGCCGGCCAGCAAGGTGGTGCTGTTGCCCCAGGAGGGCGGTCGGCCCAGCGCGGTCACGGTCACCATGGGCCAGCAGGTCAATGAACTGAACCGGCCTTATCAGACCGTCGCGGTGTCGCCCCGCGGGAGCGTGGAAAGCGGCCTCACCACCGCGGCCGAAGTGGCCGAGGACTATCCGGCCCTGCTCCGGCTCCAGCCAGCAGCCGGCCAGACCTTCACCCTGCATTTCCAGACCGGCACCGCCGAGCTGACCCCCGAGTCGCGTGCCCTGCTGCCGACCGTGATCGAAACGGCCCGCTCCCGCGCGGGTGGCGAGATCATCGTCGTGGGCCATACCGACCGGCAGGGCCCGGCCGACACCAACGACCGCCTCTCGCTGCAGCGCGCCAACGCCATCCGAGACCTGCTGATCGAACAGGGCTTCCAGGGCGACCGGATCGAGCCCGTCGGCCGGGGCGAGCGCGAACCCCTGGTGCCCACGGACGATGAAGTGAGCGAGCCCCGCAACCGGCGCGCCGACATCATCGTCCGCTGATCACGGCGATGGGAGAGCACAGCCTGACGCGGGCGCTGCGCGGCCTCCTGAACCACCAGCGCACCGCTGCCCTGGGCACGCTGGACGAGGCCGACGCCTCGGTCTTCGTTTCCCGCGTGCCGTTTGCCATCGATCCGCACACCCGCGAACTCGTGCTGCACGTGAGCGGGCTTGCCGCCCATACCCGCAACCTGCGGCGGCACTCCCAGGTCTCGCTGCTGGTGGCCGAGCCGGAACAGCCGGGTGAACCCGTGCACGCCCTGCCCCGTGTGACCTTGCAGGGCCAGGCCCGCTTCGTCGACCCCGACGAGGCCGATGCCGCCGCCTGCTGCGCCGTGTACCTCGCCCGCTTCCCCGAAGCCCAGCCCATGACCGAACTGGGCGACTTCCGCTTCGTGCGCGTGCGGGTGCAGCAGGCCCGCCAGATCGCCGGCTTCGGGGCGGCGCGCAGCCTCGACACCGCCGAACTGCTGCAGGCCCTGGGCCCCACCCCCGACGCAGGTTCCTGATGACACCGGTCCTGAACCTCCTCCATGCCGACGACGCGATGCTGGTCTTCGACAAACCGGCCGGCCTGCTGGCCGTGCCCGGGCGCGGCGAGGACAAGCAGGACTGCCTGAGCACCCGCGCCCAGGCCGCCTGGCCCGACGCCCTGGTGGTGCACCGGCTGGACATGGCCACCTCGGGCCTGGTCGTCATGGCGCGCGGTATCGAGGCCCAGCGCGCCCTCAGCCGCTCGTTCGAGCGCCGGCAGGTGCACAAGCGCTACGTGGCCGTGGTCGCCGGCACCCTGCCCAACCCGCAACCCGACAACGGCTGGAACACCATCGACCTGCCGTTGCTGGTGGACTGGCTCAACCGGCCGCGCAGCATCGTGCACCCCGAACTGGGCAAACCCAGCCTGACCCGCTGGCGGCTCGGCGATGGCCCCGCCCCCGCCGGCGGCACCCGGCTCGACCTGGAGCCAGTCACCGGCCGTTCGCACCAGTTGCGCGTGCACCTGCAAGCCATCGGCCACCCCATCCTCGGCGACCCGCTGTACGCCACACCGGCCCAGCAGGCCCTCGTGCCCCGTCTGCTGCTGCATGCCCTGACGCTGGAGATCCCCCACCCCGTCACGGGCGAGCCCCTGCGCTTCGCGGCCCCCTGCCCCTTCTGACCCTGACCCGAGACCCCAGTCCATGCACGACCTCGTCATCCTCACCGGCGCTTCACGCGGACTGGGCCTGGCCATGGCGCGCCAGTTGCTCGCCCCCGGTCTCGTGCTGCTGTGCCTGTCGCGAAACGGGGGTGAGGATCTGGCCGAACTGGCTGTGGCACGGCGCGCCACGTTGCTGCACTGGCCAGTGGATCTGGCGGAACCCGCTCCGGTGGCGGACCGCCTTGCGCGTTGGCTCGGGCAGCTCGATGCACCGAGCATCGCCAGTGCCACGCTGATCAACAACGCGGGCGTGATTCCCCGCATCGCCCCGCTGGCCAACTGCCCGCCCGGCGAACTGGCACAGGCGCTGCGCGTCGGCCTGGAAGCCCCCATGCAACTGACCGCGGCCTTCCTCCACGCCACACGGACCTGGGTCGACAGCGGCTGGCAAGGGCCGCGCAAAGTCCTCAACATCTCCAGCGGGCTGGGGCGCCGCCCCATGGCGGCGCAGGCGCCCTACTGCGCCGCCAAGGCGGGGATGGACCATTTCACGCGCTGCTGCGCGCTGGAAGAGGTGCAATACCCCCAAGGCGCCCGCCTGGTGTCGCTCGCGCCGGGTGTGGTCGACACCGACATGCAGGAGCATCTGCGGACCGGTGACCCCGGTGCCTTCCCGGACCTGCAGCGATTCCTGGACCTGAAGGACCGCGGCCTGCTGAGCAGCCCCGACGAAGCGGCAAGCCAGGTGCTGGGCTGGCTGCACCGCCCCGACTTTGGCCAGGAGCCGGTCGCCGACGTGCGTCAGTGACCGCGGCCGCGGCGACCAGCCTGCGGCTTCCGGGCTGATTGCGGCATCAGTTGGTCTTGACGCCGGTGTCGCGCGCCACCTTGCTCCAGAGATCCATCTCTTTCTGCATGTGCTGGCGCAGATCTTCGGGCTTGCCACCGACCAGGGTCAGGCCGGCCGCTTCCATGGCCTCCTTGATCGTCGGCAGGGCCTGCACTTCGTTGAACGCCGTGTTGAGCGTGCGCACCACGCTGTCGGGCGTCCCGGCCGGCGCTGCCACCCCCTGCCAACCGGTGATTTCAAATCCCGGCAGGTTGGCGGCTTCGGCGATGGTGGGCACATCGGGCAGGCTCGGCACCCGCGTGGCCCGGGCCACGGCAATCAGGCGCAGCTTGCCGGCCTTCACGTGGGGCATCATGCTGGCCTGATCGGCAAACGCCACCTGGACGTGGCCCGCAATCAGGTCGGTGACCAAAGCCCCCACGCCCTTGTAGGGGACATGCGTCATTTCGGCGCCGGTGCGCGACTTGAACAACTCGGCCGCCATGTGCTGCGCACTGCCGGCACCCGACGAACCATAGGTCAGCTGACCCGGCGCGGTCTTGGCCTGTGCCACGAGGTCGGCCACGGTCTTGATCGGGGTGGACGGATTGACCACCAGCACGTAGGGCACCATCACCGTCTGCATCACCGGCGTGAAGTCCTTGAGCGGGTCGTAGGGCACCTTGGGCAGCGTGGCCGAGTTCATGGCCAGCACCGCGATGTTGCCCAGCAGCAGCGTATAGCCGTCCGGTGCCGATTTGGCGACGTTTTCCGCACCGATCATGCCGCTGGCCCCGGTGCGGTTGTCGATGATCACGGGCTGCCCCAGGCGCTTCTGCAGTTCGGGCTGCACATGGCGCGCATACAGATCCACCGCGCCGCCGGGCGGGAACGGGACCACGAGGCGCACCGGCCGCGAGGGGTAGTTGTCCGCGAAAACCGGCGAAACCGCCAGGGCCGCCACGCCGGCAAGCAGGGCGCGGCGGGCAATGCGGGGAAGCGAAGCGTGCATGTCAATGTCTCCTGGAGTGGAACGGAAAGGGAAAGGAACGGGCGCGGTCAGACCGCGGTGCGGGCCACCTGTTCGCGGTACTGCGCGATGACCGCGTCGAAATCGGCGTCCCGGGGCAGGCCCAGGCGCTTGGCCCGCGCGCTCTCGAAACGCGAGGGCCAGCCCCCGACGATGACGGCAATGGCCTCATCGGGCGCGAAACGCACCCGTGCCACCGCCTCCGCACCCGCCGCGCGGCCCAGCGCGTCGAGCATCTGCTGCACGGTCACGGTCAGGGCCGGCAGGTTGATGGCTGTACGGCCACCGAAAGCCTCGCGCGTGGCTTCGGCCACAGCCAGGATGCCCGCAATGGTGGTGTCGGGCGAGGCCAGCGCCACCGGGGTCTCGGGCGCCACCGGGCAGACCGATACCAACCCGGCCAGCGGCTCGCGGATGATGCCCGAGAGGAAGCTGGACGCCGCGCCATTGGGCTTGCCCGGCCGCACGGACACCGTCATCAGGCGGGCGGTGCGCCCGTCGATGAAGCCCTTGCGGGTGTAGTCGGCCACCAGTTGCTCACAGACGAACTTGTGCACGCCATAGCTCGACTGCGGCGTCGGCAGGGTGCGGTCGTCCACCACGACCGGCAACGGCAGCGCCGGATCGGAGCCATAGACCGCCACCGAGCTCGAAAAGAAGAACAGCGGTGCCGGCCCGCCACCCGTGCGCTGGCGGCGACAAGCGTCCAGCAGCGCGCGGGTGCTGTCGAGGTTGGACCGCAGACCCAGTTCGAAATCGGCCTCGCACTCGGCGGACACGGCAGACGCCAGATGAAACACCGCATCGAACGGCTGCCCGAACAGCGCCGGAATCTGCCCGAGCAGGTCTCCGCTCACACCCCGCACGCGGGCATCCCCGAGCAGGCGGGGGTCGCGGGGCGCCACCAGGTCGGCCAGCACCAGCGATTCGATGGTCCGCCCACCCAGGGCGCCGCGGTCCAGCAAGGCGTTGGCCAGGCGGGTGCCCAGGAAGCCGGCACCACCCGTGATCAGTATCTTCATGCTTGTCCCTCTTTTCAGTTCCTCAACCACCTCGGCCCGACAGCGTTGCTGACGGGTGGGCGGTATTCACATCCGACGAAGCCGTCGTAGCCCGACGCGCCAGCCCTTGCAAACGCGTCTGAAAATGCACCACCAGGCGCCCCAGGTTCGAGACGCGCGCAAACATGTCGGTGTTGATGCCCAGCACCGGGCGCGTCGCAGCCATTACGAGATCGCCCGGCGTCAGTGGCCGGCGCTGCCGCTGGCCGACGGCTCGCGGACCTGGCGAAACAGGTCGGCCGCGGCCTGTGCAAGCAGGCGCCCGTCGTTGGACACGGTGCGCATGGAGAAGCCGCCACCGGCCATCTTCAGCGCGTAGTCCACTGGTGAGCAATGCATGATGGTGAACTTGCCCAGGGCGTCGGCCACCTCGCGGATGCGCCCGATCGCGGCCAGCAGTTGGGGGTGCGACAAGTCGGTCAGCGGGTCGAGACCCAGCGTGAGGCTCAGGTCCGACGGGCCGATGTAGGCCCCGTCCAGGCCGGGCACCGACAGGATCGATTCGATGTCGTTCACCGCCTGCTCGGTTTCGATCATCGCGAAGGTGAGCACCTGCTCGTTGGCGTGCTTCCAGTAGTCCGCACCGTGCGCCAGCGGGGCCCGGGTCGGGCCGAAACTGCGCGCACCGGCCGGTGCATAGCGGCAGCACGCCACGAACTGTTCGCACTGCTCACGGGTGTTGATCATGGGACAGATCAGCCCCAGCGCCCCGGCGTCCAGCATCTTCATGATGATGCCGGGCTCCAGCCAGGGCACACGCACCATGGGCGTCACGTCGCTGCCGTTCATGGCCCGCAGCATGGCCACGGTCGTTTCGTAGTCGGACAGGCCGTGCTGCATGTCCACCGTCAAAGCATCCCAGGGCTGCCGGGACATCACCTCGGCCACAGCCGGACTGCCCAGTACCAGCCAGCCATTGAGCAGCCCCGCCTGGCGCGCCAGCAGTTTTTGTTTGAGTCGGTTGAGCATGAAGTGTCTCCGTGGGCTCGAATTAGTCTTATTATAACCATGTTACATGCTTTAAATTTCACCATGACCACCGAAAACAAGCCCGACCACCATCCCACCCTGCCGCGCGTCGGTTTCATCGGCCTGGGCCTGATGGGCGGCGCCCTGGCGCGCCAGACCTTCCAGGCAAAGTACCCGCTGACCTTGCTCGTGCACCGCGAACAGGACCGCGTCGCCATGGCCGACCTGCTGGCCCAGGGCGCCCAAACGGCCCAGACACCGGCAGAACTGGCGGCCCAGAGCGACGTGGTGGTGATCTGCGTGACCGGCGCCCCCCAGGTCGAAGACATCGTGCTCGGCGACCAGGGCATCCACCGCTCCGCCCGTCCCGGCCTGGCCGTGGTGGACCTGTCCACCTCGCTGCCCGAGACGACCTTGCGCTGCGCCGGCGCACTGGCCGGCCATGGCGCCTGCTTCGTCGACGCGGCCATGACCGGCACCCCGAGCGACGCCGAAACGGGCTCGATCAACCTGCTGCTGGGGGGCGATCCGGCGCCATTGGCTGCGCTCGAACCGCTGATGCGCTGCTGGGCCCGCAACCTCTATCACTGCGGCCCCACCGGCTCCGGCCACACCGTCAAACTCCTGCACCAGTTCGTGGTGCTCTCCAACGCCGCGGTGCTGACCGAAGCCTTCTCGCTGGCCCGCAAGACCGGCGTGGACACCACCGTGCTGGGCGACGTGATCGCCTCTGGCGGCGCCAACAGCACCGCCTTCCAGCGCCTGCGGCCCTACGTGGAAGAAGGCAACGACCGGTCGTTCCGTTTTTCGCTGGCCAACGCGCTGAAGGACATGCGCTACCACGGCGCCATGGCGCAGGCCGCCGGCGCGAACCGGCGGATCAGCGAGGCGGCCCTGTCGGCCTACACCCTGGCCAACGAACAGGGACTGGGCGACGCCTTTGTCCCCCACCTGCTCGACGTGGCCGACCGGGAAAATGGCGTGGCATCATCCACCACACAATGAACGAACTTCCCGTCGACGATCTCGCCAAGCTGACCCTGACCGATCGCCTGGCCCAGCGGCTGGGTGACCAGATCCGCAGCGGCGCGCTCAAGCCCGGCCAGCAACTGCCCACCGGGCAGGAGCTGGCCCGGCACTTCGGCGTCAGCCTGATCGTCGTGCGCGAAGCGCTGTCCTCGCTCAGATCCGAAGGGCTCATCCAGACCCGGCAAGGCTCGGGGGCTTTTGTCAGCCCGACCACCATGGCGCGGCCTTTCCGGCTCACGCACGCCCCGTCGGCGGCACCCGGCCCGCAAAAGCTGTTCGAACTGCGCACAGGCGTCGAGGTCCAGGCCGCCTTCCTGGCGGCGCAGCGCGCCACCGACGCACAGCTGCAAGCCATCGCCGAGGCCTACCGCGCCATGGAGACCGACATCGCCGCCGGCCACGACAGCGTGGGCTCCGATGTGCTGTTCCACCGCCGCATCGCCGAGGCCTCCGGCAACGAACTGTTCGCCAGCTTCCTGGACTTCCTCTCGGAACACATCCGGGGCACCATCCAGGCGTCCCGCGAAGGCGATGCCTGGAGCACGCACCGGAACGAAGTCATGGCCGAACACCGCGCGATGATGGAAGCCCTGCTCCGGCGCGATGCAGAAGGTGCCAAGGCAGCAGCCCAGGCACACATGGACCATTGCCTGCACCGCTGCCTGCCGGCCGCCGAGGCTGCCAGCACAGCGCCCCCCGAGCGCCCGCTATCGCGCAGTTGACGCGTCCGGGGAACGGGGGCGGTTTACCATTGTGGGTGGTGCACTGCAGCACGACCGTGTTTCCCCATCCCGATCCAAGGAGCCCGCCATGAGCCGTGAAGTCGTCGTCGTCAGCGCTGTCCGTACCGCTATCGGTACCTTCGGAGGCAGCCTCAAGGACACCCCCCCCACCGAGCTGGGCGCCCTGGTGGTGCGCGAGTCGCTGGCCCGCGCCCAGACCGACGGCAAGGACATCGGCCATGTGGTGTTCGGCCACGTGGTCAACACCGAACCGAAGGACATGTACCTCTCGCGCGTGGCCGCCATCAATGGCGGCGTTGGCGAAGGCACGCCCGCCTTCAACGTCAACCGCCTGTGCGGCTCGGGCCTGCAGGCCATCGTGTCGGCAGCCCAGACCATCCAGCTGGGCGATGCCGACATCGCCATCGGCGGTGGTGCCGAGTGCATGAGCCGTGCACCCTTCGCCAGCCTCAACATGCGCTGGGGCGCCCGCATGGGCGACACCAAGATGGTGGACATGATGATCGGCGCCCTGCACGACCCGTTCCACAACATCCACATGGGTGTGACCGCCGAAAACGTCGCCGCCAAATACGGCATCACCCGCGAGATGCAGGACGCGCTGGCCGTGGAAAGCCACAACCGCGCCGAACGCGCCACTGCCGAAGGCCGCTTCAAGGACCAGATCGTGCCCGTCATGCTCAAGAGCAAGAAGGGTGAGGTGGCCTACGCGGCCGACGAGCATTTCCGCCCCGGCTGCAAGCTGGAAGACATGGCCAAGCTCAAGCCGGTGTTCCTGAAGGAAAACGGTACCGTCACCGCCGGCAACGCCTCGGGCATCAACGACGCCGCAGCCGCCGTGGTGCTGATGGATTCGAAAGTGGCCCAGGCGCGTGGCGCCAAGCCGCTGGCCCGTCTGGTCGGCTATGCCCACACCGGCCTGGACCCCAAGATCATGGGTGTGGGCCCGATCTCGGCCACCCAGGCCGTGCTCAAGAAGACCGGCCTGTCGGTCAACGACCTGGACGTGATCGAGGCCAACGAGGCCTTCGCCGCCCAGGCCTGCGCCGTCACCAAAGAACTGGGCCTGGACCCGGCCAAGGTCAACCCCAACGGCTCGGGCATTTCGCTGGGTCACCCGATCGGGGCCACTGGCGCGCTGATCACCGTGAAGGCCCTGTACGAGCTGCAGCGCGTGCAAGGCCGCTATGCGCTGGTGACCATGTGCATCGGCGGCGGCCAGGGCATCGCAGCGATCTTCGAGCGCCTGTAAGGCCAGGGCCCTCGCGGCCCGACAACGAACGCACAGCCCCGAAAGGCGCTGTGCGTCTTTTCATGCCCGCCCGGCTCCCACCGGCCACCGAAGGAACCCCTTCTCGCAGGGACGGTCTACCGTCCACCTCTGGTTGACATCACGGAGACCCTGCCATGTGGAAACGAGCGATGCTGATCGGCATGACCTTGCGCGCCGACGCCCGGCGGCTCTGGCGCGCGCTGCGCCATCCCGACACACCCACCTGGTTCAAAGGGGGCGTGGTGCTCGCCGTGCTCTACCTGTTGTCGCCCCTGGACTTGCTGCCTGACATGCTGCCCGTCATCGGGGTGGTGGACGATCTGGTCCTGGTGCCGCTGGCCCTGCGCTGGCTGCTGGGACGCCTGCCCGCGCACATCGTCGCGCCCGCTGCAAGCACCCCCGAAGCCTGATCCAAGACCCGAAGCGGGCGCTCCGGCCAGCCCGGAACCGCGGCGTCAGCTTTCCTGGAAGCCGTCGCGCCGGTAGGTCAGCACCAGGGTGTCGCGCCAGCCCAGTTCATCCGGCGACAGGGGCTGGATCGGCGTGGTTTCGTGGATCACGCGGGCATCGTCGAGCAACAGCAGCGACCAGGGTTCCCTCAAGGTGAACCGCTGCCCGGCCGGACCATTGGCCTCGAACACCCGGCTCTCGCCGCCCTTGATGGCATGGCGGTCGAGCATGAACACCGCCACCAGATCCACCCCGTCGCGATGGGCCCCTTCGGGGGTGGGCCGGCCAATGCCCCCTGCGGTGTCGATGCGGAAGGTGTGCGCCTCGACAAACCACGGGCGCTCACCATGCAGGGCCGACACGGTTTCACCGACACGCGCGAGCAAGCGCGACCAGACCGGCAACGCCACCGTCTGCGGCAGCATGGGTTCAAACCAGCGCTGCATGCCGCCGTGCAAGGCGTTGTATTCCAGCGGCTGCCAGTGCGCCCGGTGTGGCACCAGCCGAACCTGCTCGCCCTCGACCACAAACGAACTGTGCCGGCGGCGGCGGTAGCGCCCCCCATCCTTGAGATAGGCATCGGCCGGCAATGCGTTCCAGCCCGCGTGCACCGCCCCCAGTTCGTCCGCGGTCGCCGCCAGCCACGCCTGGACATCGGCAGCATGCAGCAAGGCATATCCATTCTGGCGAAGGGTGGTAACGCCATAGGCGATCGGGGTGTACGGTGGCTGGAACTCTTGGGCGTGCATGTGTTGCAGTGTACCGACGGCTTCGCGCCCCCGCAGACCGGGTCCTCTCCGGTACCGGCCCTTCAGAACGCAGTTTCTGCGCTGGATCAAAAGCGCAACAGCACTCCGCTGTCAAGCTTGGGGCCGTACCGAGAGAAGACTGCCATGAACACCGTGCAATGGACCGATGCCCTGCTGCTGGAATACGAACCGATGGACACCGTCCACCGGGGGTTCGTGGACCTGCTCGCGCGCGCCCAGGCAGCCCCGGATGATGAACTGGTCAATACCTGGAGCGCCGTGGTCGAACACACCACCGCGCATTTCAAGATGGAAGACGACTGGATGCGCCGCACCCGCTTCCCCAACGCCGACAACCACATCGTTCAGCACCGTGTGGTGCTCAACGTGCTGCGGGAGGGCACCGCTTTGGCCCGCGCTGCCGACTATGCATCGGTGCGCGAAATGGCGGGCGAACTGGCTGTCTGGTTCGCCAAACACACCCAGTCGCTGGACGCCGCCCTGGCGCTGCACATGCGCCGCGTCCAGCCCACCAAAGTCAACCAGGCCTCGCCGGCGAAAGACTCGGGCTGGCGCGACGCCGCCTGACCGCTATCTGCTCGCTCTCGGCATGGGGAAAACCATGTGAAACCCGGCTCCGCCGCTGGCTATATTGCTCCTGCAAGAGGAGATTGCCATGGCCGATGCCATCCACGCCGTGCCGGGCGTGCCTGATCGCGAACCTGACACCGTCGTCCCCGGGCCCGCCAGCGACCCGGCTTCCCCCCCCACCGTCGACGAAAACTCGGTGTTCCACTGGAAGCTGGCCGAGTTGCGCGCCAGCGACCCCTGGCGGTGGCTGCAACTGGGCTGGGAAGACTTTCGCCGCTGCCCGCGTATCGGACTTTTCTACGGCCTGTGTTTTTTTGCCATGGGCCACGCGCTGCTGGCGGTGTTCCAGAAAGCACCCGAGTATGTGCTGGCCCTCAGTGCGGGGTTCCTGCTCATGGGCCCGTTCCTGTGCCTGGGCCTGTACGACGCCAGCAAGGCCATGCAGACGCACGACCGCCGGCCATCGCTGCGGGCATCGCTCGCCGCCTGGCGGCCCACCAAGGGCACCATGGCCATTTTCGCGGGGGTGCTGCTGATCCTGGAAATGCTCTGGGGCCGTGCGGCGCTGGTGGTGTTTGCGGTGAGCTTCAACACCATGCCGGAAAAAGCCAATCTGCTGGCCATGCTGGTCGACCCGGAAAACATCGGTTTCCTGATCACCTACGCCGTGGTGGGTGCCGTTTTCGCAGGCCTGATCTTCGTGACCAGCGTGATCTCCATTCCCCTGATCATGGACCGGCAGGTGGATGCGGTGTCGGCCGGCCTGACCAGCATCCGGGCCTGCCTGCAGAACCCGGGCGTGATGCTGCAGTGGGGTGCCCTGGTCACGCTGAGTATCGGCCTGGCCATGCTGCCGGCGTTCCTGGGCCTAATCATCGTTGGCCCGGTGATCGGGCATGCCACCTGGCATGCCTACCGCCATATCGTGCCGTCCGAGGGCGCCACCAGCCCGGCACCGGGGCGGTAACCCGACGTTATCTCGGCGGCCGATCGCCCGGCTCCACCATGCCGGACTCTGCGGCGTTCGGCGCTGCTTCGCGCCAGACCCGCGCGAACAGCCACCAGCTCGCCAGGGTGTTGATCAAAGCACACACGGACAGCACCCAGCGCAGCGGCCCCTCGATGTCCCGGACGTAGAGCGCCGTCGTCATGAAGGACGACAGCAGTTGCAGCGTCACCGCCAGCCAGAACAGCGGGTGGCGGGGTTGCCAGAAGCGGCGCAGGGCAATCATCAGCTCGGACATGCCCCGATTGTCGCCATCAGCGCGCGCGTGTGGCACGGCCGCCGATGGGGCACGGCCTCAGGCCGGCTCCTGCTCCTGCAGCAGGCGCCACATGACCTTGCCGCTGCCACTCTTGGGCAGCGCGTCGACAAACTGCACCACGCGCGGCATCTTGTAGACCGCCATGTTCTCGCGGCACCAGTCGATGATCTGCTGCTCGGTCACCTGCCCCCGCGCCGCGTCGCGCAACACCACCACGGCCTTGACGCTTTCGCCTCGGTAGGCGTCGCGCGTGCCGATGACACAAGCCTCGGCAATCGCCGGATGCCGGAACATCAGCGCTTCGACCTCGGCCGGCCAGACCTTGAAGCCACTGGCGTTGATCATGCGCTTGAGGCGATCGGTGATGAAGAAGTAGCCATCCTCGTCCACCCGCCCCAGATCGCCCGAGCGGAAATAGCGCTGACCGCCGAATTCGATGAAGGCGGCTTCGGTCGCATCGGGCCGCTTCCAGTAGCCGCTGAAGACCGAGGGGCCTCGGATGATGATCTCCCCGGCTTCACCCACCGGCATCTCCTGCAGGGTGTCCGGGTCCACCACCCGCGCGTCCACACTCAGGAACGGGATGCCCAGACACTGCTGCTTGGGTGCATCGGGCGGGTTGTTGTGTGAGGGGGCAGCCGTCTCGGTCAGGCCATAGCCTTCGGCGTAACGCAGCCCGAACTGTTCCAGCAGGCGCTGGGCCACGGCCTGCGGCATGGCCGCACCGCCGCCGCCGATGAAAACCAGGCTGGACAGGTCGTACTGGTCAAAGCGCGGGCTGGCCAGCAGATCGATCACCATCGTCGGGATGTTGCTCCAGTGTGTGACCTTCCAGGCCGAAATCAGCCGGCCGGCGAGTTCGCGGTCCCAGCGCGGCATCAGCACCAGGGTGGCCCCCGTGTAGATGCCCGAGTGCATGCCCACCACCATGCCGGTGATGTGGAACATGGGCACCACCACCAGCGACACGTTGGCCGCCGACCCGCCGGTCCAGAGCTGGCAGGCCACCGCGTTGTGCATGAGCGAAGCGTGTGTGTGCATGCAGCCCTTGGGCAGGCCGGTGGTGCCGCTGGTATAGGGCAGCACGCACAGGTCGGACGGCTGGCGGTCGTGCACCGGCGCGGGCTCGGTGCAGGCGAGCGCCTCGGCCCAGTCGGTCGCGCTGCCACCCGTCCACGACGGGAGTGGGTGCCGTGTCCCGAGCCACTCGGCCCAGGCCGGGGGAATGTCGGCCTGCGGCCCGATGGCATCGTGGTAGTGCGCCACCACCAGGTGGGTCAGTTGCTGCACCGGTGGCAGATCGGCACTGGCCTTGAGCAGGTCGCCCGCCAGATCGGCCGCACAGATGGCGACCCGCGCATCGGGGTCGGTGATGTAGTGCTTGAGTTCTTCGGCGCGGTTCATTGGGTTGACCGGCACGACCACCGCGTTGGCCCGCAGGATGGCGTAGTAGGCCACGATCCACTGCGGGCAGTTCTGCATGAACAGGATCACGCGATCGCCCGCCTGCACCCCCCGGGCATGCAGGTGGGCCGCCAGCCGTTCGGCCTGGTCGTGCAGCTCGCGGTAGGAGGTCTGCCGGTCAAAGAACACCAGCGCCGGCTTGTCGGGGTAGCGCTGTGCGCTCACCGCCAGATTGAACCAGAGCGAGGTGGCCGGGGTTTCGATGGCGTGCGGCAGTCGCAGGGGCCAGAAGCGGTGATGGGCGCGGACCGGCATGTCCATGAGCGATGTCTCCTTAGTAGGTATTTCTGCAAGGCCCGAAGGCGGATCAAGCATAGACCGGGTGCCTCTGCGGGCCAACTGCCCTTGTCGCCACCGGGACGGCCGTTCGCGACTCTCAGGTATCGGGCCGCAGAACGGCCCCCACTGCTACGCTCAGGGCGATGAAAACGGCTCCACCCATCTCGCCCGCGTTGCACGACTGGCAGCAACTCGAACAGGCACTGCAGCGGCTGCAGGCCGGCGATCTGCCGGTCCACGCCTTTACCGACCAGGCCCGTGCATCGTCCGCGCTGCGCGCTGCTCTGCCGGCACGCTTCGATACGGTGCTGCAACACTTGCTCGACCGCCTGGAAGCCGGTGCCCTTTTCACCGAAGAAAGCTGCTCGTTCAGCCAACGTGATCTGGCAGACAACCTGCAACTGTGGCTGGACAAGGCACGGAACCAGTTGACCGGGGCGTGATCGACCCGTCCGCCCCCCTTTCAAAACCCACGGAGCACCCATGCAGCGACGCCCTTTTCTCCTTGCCCTCGCCAGTGCCCTTTCCGCCCCGGTCTGCGCCGCCACCCCGAAGCAGCGGCCCACCATCCAGGTCTGGAAGGATCCGCAATGCGGCTGCTGCAAGGACTGGATCGCCCACCTGCAGCAATCGGGGTTCGAGACCCAGGTGTTCGAAACTGGCAACACCGCGATGCGGCAACGCCTGGGCATGCCGGCCCAATTTGCTTCCTGCCACACCGCCCGCGTCGGTGGCTATGTGATCGAGGGGCATGTCCCGGCGCGGGACATCCATGCGCTGCTGGCCGAGCAACCCCGTGCGATCGGGCTGGCCGTGCCCGGCATGCCGATCGGCAGCCCTGGCATGGACGGCGCCGTCTACGGCGGCCGGCAGGACGCCTACGACGTGGTGTTGGTCCAGGCCGATGGCAGCGGCCGGATCTACCGGCGCTATCCAGGCCAGCGCGCGGCAGGCGGTTGACTGGTACCGATCGGTCCTCTCTGGCGGATACCGCACGTCCGCCAGAAACTCAATTTTGGTGCAAATGTGACGATGCTCACATGGGTATACCGGGATGCCCAGGCGGGTATCCAGAAATCCCAGGAGGAACACGATGCGCCAGAACCTACCCGTCACCACGCAGGAATTCGAAATTCCCGACGGCGCCACGCTGGTGTCCACAACCAATCTTCGCGGGGTCATCACCTACTGCAACCCGGCTTTCATCGCGGTCAGTGGCTTCACGCGGGAAGAGCTGATCGGGCAGCCGCACAACCTGATCCG
Organism: Hydrogenophaga electricum; assembly: GCF_030160815.1. NCBI lineage: Bacteria > Pseudomonadati > Pseudomonadota > Betaproteobacteria > Burkholderiales > Comamonadaceae > Hydrogenophaga > Hydrogenophaga electricum. The sequence goes on from NZ_BSPB01000003.1 coordinate 203,416, forward strand.
CCACCCGGACATGCCGCCCGAGGCCTTCCGCGACATGTGGAACTCCCTGAAATCCGGCCACCCCTGGTCGGCCGCGGTGAAGAACCGGCGCAAAAACGGTGATTTCTACTGGGTCCAGGCCAATGCCACCCCCGTGATCGAAAACGGCCAGCCCGTGGGGTACATGTCGGTGCGCACCAAACCGACGCAGGCCCAGATCAGGGCCGCCGAAGCCCTCTATGCGCGGCTGCATGCAGAAGCCGGTCGCCGCAAACCGCGCCTGGCCTTGCACCGGGGCCAGCCTGTTCACACGGGCTGGCGTGGCCGGCTGGAACGCTGGCGCCGCGCGGCGCTGATCCAGCAACTCAGCGCGACGACTGTGGCGCTGGCCCTGGGTGCCCAGTGGCTGGGCCTGATGGCGGCGGGACGCGGCCCAGCGACCCGCCACGCACTGATGGCCGGGACGGTCGTCGTGGCGGTCATGGCCGCGGCATTCATGCGCCACCTGCTGATCAAACCGATGCAGGCCTCCGTGTCCTTCGCCAACCGCATGGCCGCCGGTGACCTGACCGTGCGCCTGGAGCAGCGGCACACCGGCGAGCTCGGCGAGCTGACACGCGCGCTGAACCAGCTGAATGTGAACCTCCAGGCCGTGGTGTCGGATGTGCGCACGGAGGTCGAAGGCATGCAGCTCGCCTCCAGCGAGATCGCCGCCGGCAACCACGATCTTTCGGCCCGCACGGAAACACAGGCATCCAGCCTGGAGCAGACCGCCGCGTCCATGGACGAGATGAACAGCACGGTGCAGCAAAGCACGGTCTCCGCGGGCGAGGCCGCGCGCTTGGCCAGCCAGGCCACCGACGTGGCCCACCGCTCGAACCAGGCGGTGAGCGAAGTCATCGACACCATGCACGACATCAGCCGCTCGTCGCATCGCATCGGGGAAATCATCCAGGTGATCGACGGCATCTCGTTCCAGACCAACATCCTGGCGCTCAATGCGGCGGTCGAGGCCGCGCGCGCCGGCGAGCAGGGGCGCGGCTTTGCCGTCGTGGCCAACGAAGTCCGCCAGCTCGCTCAGCGCACCCTGACGGCGGCCAAGGAAATCAAGACGCTGATCGACACGTCGACCGACCAGGTCGCACGCGGTCGGGTCCAGGTCGACAGCGCCGGCAAGACCATGGGTGGCCTGATGCAGGCGGTTGAACAGGTGCAGCAGCGGATCGCCGAAATCACCCATGCCAGCCACGAACAGGCGCAGGGCATCGCCCAGATCAACCAGGCGGTGAGCCAAATGGACGGCCTGACCCAGCAAAACTCGGCCATGGTCGAAGAACTGGCCGCTGCCGCCAGCTCGCTGCAGCAGCGGGCAAGCGACCTGGAGGCTTCGGTCGGCATCTTCAAACTCGAAACCCGCCGGGCCAGCGTCTGACACAAGCCGACACAAAGCCGCCACCCGGCCGTTCATGCCCGGTACAGGCGGGCGTGCTAATGTCCGCGCATGCCCCACATCCGTTACACGCTGCTGTCGCTGCGCGATCTGCTGATCTCCATCGGCCCGTTCGCGCTGCTGACGGTGGCCCTGCTCGCTCTGGCCTATGCGTGGCTGGACCCCAACCCGCCCAAGCGCGTGATCCTGGCCACCGGCCCGGAGCAAAGCGCGTACGAGGCTTTCGGCAAACGCTACGCCGACGCGCTGGCGCGCTATGGCATCGACGTGCAGCTGATGCCCTCGGAGGGCTCCTCGGCCAACCTGGAGCTGATCCGCAGCGGCAAGGCCGACATCGGGTTCGTGCAGGGCGGCAGCGCCGACATCGGCTATGACGACGAAGAATCCATCGTTTCGCTGGGCAGCCTGTTTGTCGAACCCCTGTGGCTGTTCTACCGCGAAGAGGCCGCGCGGCGCCTGCACGGCGCCGACACCATCGACCACCTGTCTGAACTGCGCGGCTGGCATGTCAATGTGGGCACGCCGGGCAGCGGCGTGCCCCGGCTGTTCAGCACGCTGCTGGACGTCAACCGCATCAACCGCAGCGACCTGACCCTCAGCCAGCTGGAGCAGACCCCCGCCACCGTGGCCTTTCTGGATGGACGCATCGACGCGCTGGTGTTCGCCTCGGCCCCCGAATCGCTCATGGTGCAGATGCTGCTGCAGACGCCGGGCGTGCGGCTGCTCAACTTCGCACAGAGCGAAGCCTATGCCCGGCGCTTCGGTTATCTGACGCCCGTGGTCATGCCGCAGGGCGTGGTGGACCTGGCCAAAGACATCCCGGCGCAGGACATGCACCTGGTGGCCTCGACCACCAGCCTGCTGGCCGGGGCCCGCACCCACCCGGCGATCCTGCAACTGTTTGCGCAGACCGCCACCACACTGCATGGCGGGGGCAGTTGGTTCAACCGCGCCCGCGAGTACCCCAACCTCGAACACAGCGAGGTGCCGCTCTCGCCCGAGGCCGTCCGCGCCATCCGCAACGGCCCGCCGTTCCTGCAGCGTTACCTGCCGTTCTGGCTGGCCAATCTGGTGGAACGCATGTGGGTGGCCATGGGCCTGATCATCGCGCTGGCGCTACCGCTCTCGCGCATCGTGCCGCCGCTCTACACCTTCCGCATCCGCTCGCGGGTGTTCCGCTGGTATGCCGAGCTGCGCGACATCGAACAGCGCCACGAAGAAGGCGAAACGGCACCCGACACCTTGCTCGAACAACTGGCCGAAATGGAAGCGCGGGTGGGCAAGATCGTGGTGCCCCTGTCATACGCCGACGAGCTGTACGCGCTGCGCAACAACATCCAGCTGGTGCGTCAGAAGCTGCGGCAGCAGGCGCCGGCCTGAGGCAGGCCGCGGCCTCAGTGCGGGCCGCTGCGCGACTGCCCCGAATTGATCGCCGCCTGGCGCGCCACGTTGTCCAGTGCGTCGTCGACCACCCCGTGGTCGGCCACCACGTGCAGGCGGCTGGACGCCAGCAGGCGGTCCAGGCCGCGCCGGGTCAGGGAAATGGTGCGCCCATCCACCGCGTGGAACAGGAACATCGTGGCGTGGGGCGAAGCCCAGGTCAGTTGGCAGCGCACCACGCGGTCCCCGTCCAGCAGATCGACCCAGGCGCCCACGGACAGTGGCACCTGCCCTTGTTCGCGCGCCTGATCGGCCTTGACGTCGGCCAGGTCGCGCGGCATGGGCATGGGCTCGGTTTCAAGGAAATCCGGCTGCGTCTCGATGGTCAGATCGTCGATGAACCCCGTGTCGCGGGCCTCGGCCGGCTGCAGCCAGGCGGAGGCTTCATCCGGATAGCCCGAGTGGGAATGCCGGCTCTGTATCGAGTCGCCCGCCTCGGTCGGCACGGCCTTGTAGGCCGCTTCGTGCAGCCCCATCAGCGCCTGGAAGAACCCCTCGGACTGCGCCCGCGGGTAGTCGATGCTCTCCAGCCCCTCGCGCAAGGTTTTCAGCAGCGCCGGTATCAGCTTGATCAGGCGGGGCCGGTTGCGGCTGGCCTGGACGATCTGCGCCGACCACAGCAGATCGGGCAGGATGTCCATGTAGCGCTGCGCTGCGGCGCCTCGGGGCGAGGCACCGCCGACGATCTCGGCATCAAGACGGGCCTGCGCCACCACCTGCGCCCAGGGGCCCTGCAGAAAACGGCGCACCACCCCGGGTGCGCGGGCGAAATCGTTGCGCCCCTCGATTTCGTGGGCCACCCGTTTCGCCATGAGGTTGCGTTGCTCGGCACGCACGAGCGATTGCACGGCCCGCCCCCGGCTGCCTGCGTCGGCAGCCAGCGCCTGTTCCAGCTGCTGCAGTTGCTGGGCAAACCGCTGCGACAGCTGCGTTCCCGGCGCCTCCAGGCCCTGCACCACCGCCATGACCGACAGCGCAAACGGTGCGAAGGTCGAATCCTGGTCGCTGGTGAACGCCAGGCCCCGCGCGGTGATCAGGTCCAGCAGGCGCCGGGCCGGATTCTGGCGGTCGGCAAAGAACCGCGGATCGGTGCGGGCCAGCTCCAGCAAGGCGGGTTTCAGGCGCTCGATCATTTCGCGCACCGTTGGCAGCAGGCGGTGGTCGTCGGCGATGCGGCGCAACAGCTGCGACACCACCTCGGCCGCGAGCGTGCGCGTCATGGCGTTGCCGGTTTCACCCGCGGCGTCTGGGTGCTCCAGATTCCCCACCAGCAACTGGTGCAGGTGATCCAGGGTCAGCACCGGCGCCTGCCCCGGCACGGCCGCCGTCGTCACGCTCTCGGCGCGCGGGCTCGCCGACACGCCTGCGGCGCGCGCCACACCCGCCTTCGCCGCGGGTGACTGAACGACCGCGTAACTCGCGGGCTCGATGCCCCAGCGGTCCAGCCGGCGCGAGAGTTCCTGGTAGTAGGCCTGCAGCTGCTCCCCCAGCGACACCGCGCCGGCATGCAGCCAGCGCGTGCGCACCGCTTCGTCGAGATGCATCGTGCGCAACGCCTGCATCAGCGCGGCCACCACCACGTCCGGCCGCAGGGGGTTGGCCTCGTGCCGGATGACCGACAGGCCCTGGGCCGCGCTCAGGCGGGCGCTCAGGGCGACCAGCGCCTCGTCGGCCGACATGCGCACAAGTTGCTGCACCCGTGCCAGTTCCACCGTGTCGTTGACCTGCCGGTCGTCCATCAGCTCCAGTTCGTCGAAGCTGAGCGCCTGCAGACTCCTCGGCCCCTGCAGGGATTGGGGGGTCAGCTCGCCGCTCAGTGCCCGCCCCAGGGCTTCCAGGAAACGGGTGGCGACCATGTCCCGGTGCTGCTGCAGCGCCCGCCGGGACTGACCGAGCAGCTGTTTCTCCAGAGGCGAAACGGTTGCCGCTTCCCGCTGCTCCAGCGCGGCATACAACTGCATCAGCCAGGCGGGAATCCAGTCGCGCGCCAGCACCAGCGCCTCGTTGAGGCTCTTCTGGTAAATGGGCGACAAGGCGGTCATGGTCTATGGCGGCAAGCACAAAACCATGAAGCTTCTCACACTCTTACCAAAAATCGTCTCCAGACTGCCACAAATCACCAAATAGTTGGCAGTTTGAGCCGCCTTGGGCAGGCTCGGTGCTCAATCCCGGGCCAACAAGGCCTCCCAGCCAGGCGCTCCCAGCGTCTGCAAGGTCCGCAGGTTGCGTGCCACGATCTGATCGGCATCGCCTCCTTCGGACGCCACGGCGCGCTCCACACTGTCTTCGCGCAACAGGTGCAAGGTCGGATAGGGCGAGCGGTTGGTGAAGTTGCCGATGTCGTCGGCGGCCGCATCCTCGAACTGGAACGCCGGGTGAAAGCTCGCGACCTGGATCACCCCTTCCAGCTCGTGCTCGGCCACCACATCGTCGACCACGTTCAGGAAGTCGTTGAAGACGAAAAAGTCCGGGAACAGCGTGGGGTGCACCAGCAGCGTGGTGTCCACCTCTTCAGCCGGCGTGTTCGCCAGCAGGTCCAGCTCGCGATCGAGGTCGTCCAGAAACGCATCCAGGTGCCGCGCGTGGCTGACCACGATGCGCACCTGGTTCTTCACGTACACCGACCGCGCGAACGGACACAGGTTGAGCCCGATCACCGCTTTTTCGATCCAGCGGCGGGTGTTTTCCATCACAAGGGTGTCATCGGGTGCGGTCATGGGGCCAGTCAAGAAATGAGGCAGGCAATGTTACTGCCCGCCGTGCCGAAGGTCCGAGCGGCGCTCGATGATGCGCGACACCAGTTGGCCGCCCCTGCCGCGCTCGGCAGGCGATCACCGCCACCTGCTGAACATCGCCCACGGATTGCGGGCCATCCGGCGGATGCCGAAGGCGCGGTGCACGAAGCCTATCTGCGCGCCCTCACCTCGGCGCCAGCCCAGCTCGAGGTGCCACCGGCCTGGCTCACCGCCGTCTTGAGGCACGTAGCCATCGATACCCTGCGCAAACACCAGCGCGACACCGGGCAGCCCGGGGCCGCCGACATGCCCGATCTGGCGCCGTCGGCACAGCAACTGGCCGAACGCGTACAAGACAGCCGCCGCGCGCTGCGCTGGTTGTCGGAACGGCTGTCGCCCGACGACGCCGCCTTGCTGCTGTTGCGGGAAGTGTTTGGCGAAAGCCATGCCGCCATCGCGGCGCGCACCGGCAAAAGCGACGCGGCCTGCCGGCAGTCGGTGCACCGGTCGCTGGCGCGCCTGCGAGCGGTCCCTGGCAAGCACAAGCCCGGTGACCGCGCCACCGCCGACGCGCTCCATGCCCTGTGCCTGCGGGCCTTGCAGACGCACAGTCCGGCGCCCTTGTACGCCATCCTGGCGTCGCCGGTGACCGCCCGGGGGTGCCCCGCAGGGTGCGACAGGCCTGGCCGCTGGCACCGGAAGAGGCGGACCCGCGTCAGCCGGTCGCCTGCTGAGGCCGGTTACTTCAACGACTTGAAGCGCGCGCGCTTGGGCCGCGCGCCTTCTTCACCCAGGCGCTTCTTCTTGTCGGCTTCGTACTCGGTGAAGTTGCCGTCGTAGAAGTACCACTGGCTGTCACCCTCGTAGGCCAGGATGTGGGTGCAGATGCGGTCGAGGAACCAGCGGTCGTGGGAAATCACCATGGCCGAACCGGCGAATTCCAGCAGCGCCTCTTCCAGCGCGCGCAGGGTTTCGACGTCGAGGTCGTTCGAGGGTTCGTCGAGCATCAGCACGTTGCCACCCTGGGCCAGGGTCTTGGCCAGGTGCAGGCGGCCGCGTTCACCGCCCGAGAGGTTTTTGACCAGCTTCTGCTGGTCGTTGCCCTTGAAGTTGAAGCGGCCGATGTAGGCGCGGCTGGGCATGACGAACTTGCCCACGGTGATGTTGTCCAAGCCGCCCGAGACGTCTTCCCACACGCTCTTGTCGCCTTCCAGCGATTCGCGGCTCTGGTCGACAAACGCCAGCTTGGCCGTCTGACCGATGACGATCTCGCCCGCATCGGGCTTTTCCACGCCCTGAATCATGCGGAACAGCGTGGACTTGCCCGCGCCGTTGGGGCCGATGATGCCGACGATGGCACCGGCCGGCAGCTTGAAGCTAAGGTTTTCGATCAGCACACGGTCGCCGAAGGATTTGGTGACGCCGTTGAACTCGATGACCTGCGCCCCCAGGCGCTCGGCCACGGGGATGAAGATTTCGCTGGTCTCGTTGCGCTTCTGGTATTCGACGTCACTCAGTTCCTCGAAGCGGGCCAGACGCGCCTTGCTCTTGGCCTGGCGGCCCTTGGCGTTCTTGCGCACCCATTCCAGTTCTTCCTTCATGGCCTTGCGGTGGGCGTCTTCGGCCTTCTGTTCCTGGTCCAGGCGCTTGCCCTTCTGGTCCAGCCACTCCGAATAGTTGCCCTTCCAGGGAATGCCGTGGCCGCGGTCGAGTTCGAGAATCCACTCGGCGGCGTTGTCCAGGAAGTAGCGGTCGTGGGTGATGGCCACCACGGTGCCGGGGAAGCGCTGCAGGAACTGCTCCAGCCAGTGCACGGACTCGGCGTCCAAGTGGTTGGTCGGCTCGTCGAGCAGCAGCATGTCGGGCTTGCTCAGCAGCAGGCGGCACAAGGCCACGCGGCGTTTTTCACCCCCGGACAGGTTCTTGATCATCGCGTCCCAGGGCGGCAGGTTCAGCGCATCGGCGGCCAGCTCCAGCTGCAGGTCCGAATTCTCGGAACCGCTGGCCGCGATGATGGCCTCCAGCTCGGCCTGTTCAGCGGCCAGCGCGTCGAAGTCGGCGTCTTCTTCGGCATAGGCAGCGTACACCTCTTCCAGGCGGGCCTTGGCCTTGAGCGCACCGCCGATGCCCTCTTCCACCGCCTGGCGCACGGTCTGCTCGGGGTCGAGTTGGGGCTCCTGCGGCAGGTAACCGATCTGGATGCCCGGCATCGGAATGGCTTCGCCCTCGATCTCCTTGTCCACGCCGGCCATGATCTTGAGCAGCGTGGACTTGCCCGAACCGTTGAGGCCGAGCACGCCGATCTTGGCGCCAGGGAAGAAGCTGAGCGAAATGTCTTTCAAGATCTGCCGCTTGGGCGGCACGGTCTTGGAGACGCGGTTCATGGAAAAGACGTATTGGGCCATGGCGGTCTGAGAAGAGAAATCGGAAAGCCGAGGAAGCCGGGCCCAAGGGGCCGGCGGCCGGTCCGGCGACGCCACCCGTGCGGGCGGTGCCGGCGTGCTGGGCTCAATTATCGCCCGGTGACGCGGGGGACGCAGGCGGCGCGGACTCGGGTGGCGGAGGTGCCGACTGACCGGCCCGATCGACCAGCCCTTGCAGCACTGGCGGCATCACGCCTTCATGGAGCCAGTCCGGCAAAGGGGGCAGGCCCCATTGCGTCTGGCGCAGCACCATGGCTAGGCCGCGCAGCCACAGGTGCATGCCACGCCGCCCCAGCTTCAGCTCCAGCGGCTCGGCCCCGGTTTCAAAACGCAGCAACACCGACTGGCTGCCCGAGCGCGTGACGATGCGCTGGCACAGGCGCAACTGCGGATCGGCGTTGGCACCCGGCGTGACCCGCGAGGCCGTCAGCCGCGCCGGCGGCTGACCCGGCGCTACCTCGTGCAGCGCCAGCCGGTGCTCAATGGCCACCCGCTGCGCCGCCGGTGCACCCCCCTGCTGGCCGGGCGTGGCGGTCTCGAACGCTTTGAGCAGTGGGCCCAACATGCTCGACACCATGCGGCGGGTCAGCCACACCGTCTGATCCAAGTCGTGCGAGCGCATCCAGATGCGGTCCTGCAAGGCGTCGTAGCCGAAAGTGGTGGTGGTCACGGTGGGAGATTCTCTGCCGGTAGCCGGTCAATGCGGTGGTCCAGAAGCGCAGTGTAGAGGCCGAAAAACACGCGCGCCGGACCGGAAGGCCCCAGCCGTGCGACAATAACGCCTGTCGGGTCCTCCAGTCGGCCCGGCACCAGCGCACACGCTGTGGTTGTTGCCCCACCCAAGGCGGCGGCCGATACGACGAACCTCATCTGCCCGTTCTGGACCGCAGCCCGCCTGCGGAAGTGGCCGATGCCCCCCAGCGCCCTGGACGGGCGCCCCAACTGCCAATGAACTTTGAAGAACTGAACCTGGCCCCGGCCATCGTGCAAGCGGTCCGTGAACAGGGTTACGAAACCCCCACGCCCATCCAGCGCGAAGCCATTCCGGCCGTGCTCTCCGGTCGCGATCTGCTGGCCGGCGCACAGACCGGCACCGGCAAGACCGCCGCCTTCACCCTGCCGCTGCTGCAACGCCTGTCGCAAGGTGAGCGCGCCACCAGCCGCTTCGGCGGTGTCGGTGTCCGCGCCCTGGTGCTGACCCCCACGCGCGAACTCGCCGCACAGGTCGAAGAATCGGTGCGTACCTACGGCAAGCACCTGTCGCTCAACTCCACCGTGGTTTTCGGTGGCGTGGGCATGAACCCGCAGATCAACGCCCTCAAGAAAGGCGTCGACGTGCTGGTGGCCACGCCCGGACGCCTGCTCGACCTGCAGGACCAGGGCTTCCTGGACCTGTCAGCCGTGCAGGTGCTGGTGCTCGACGAAGCCGACCGCATGCTCGACATGGGCTTCATCCACGACGTGAAGAAGGTGCTGGCGCTGCTGCCCCGCGACAAGCAGAGTCTGCTGTTCTCGGCCACATTCAGCGACGACATCCGCGAACTCGCCAACAGCCTGCTGCGCGACCCGCAGAGCATCCAGGTCACACCGCGCAACACCACCGTGCAGCGCATCGCCCAGGTGATCCACCCGGTGGGCCGCGGCCGCAAGAAGGAACTGCTGGTCCACATCATCCAGCAGCACAACTGGAGCCAGGTGCTGGTGTTCACCCGCACCAAGTTCGGCGCCAACAACGTGGCCGATTACCTGACGAAGAACGGCATCAAGGCCATGGCGCTGCACGGCAACAAGAGCCAGGGCGCCCGCACCCAGGCACTGGCCGGTTTCAAGAGTGGTGACATCCGCGCGCTGGTGGCCACCGACATCGCCGCCCGCGGCATCGACATCGACGATCTGCCGCACGTCGTCAACTACGAAATCCCCAACGTCCCCGAGGACTACGTCCACCGCATCGGCCGCACCGGCCGGGCCGGCAAGGAAGGCCAGGCCGTCAGCCTGGTCTGCCTGGACGAAGAAGGTTTCATGCAGGAAATCGAACGCTTCACCAAGCAGGAGATTCCGGTGGAGATCTTCGAGCAGTTCATGCCCGAAGAGGGTGAACGCGCCGAGCCCATCGCCATGGGCCGCCAGACCCTGTGGGGTGGTGCCGGCAAGCCGCCCAGCCGCGATGTGATGGCCGCGGCCGCCAAGGCTGCTCGCCAGGACATGATGCAGCGCATCCGCGAGAAGAAAGCCACCGAAGGCCAGCCCAAGCCCCGCGGTCAACGACCGCCCAAGGCGGCCGCCGAAAGCCACCCGGATGCCCAGGGCCCGCAGGGTCATGGCGAGGGCAGCGGTGAAGGCCGCCGCCGCCGTCGCCGCCGCGGAGGCAATGGTCAGGGCCAGGGCCCGCAAACCCAGGCCGGCAGCCAGCACCCGCCACGCCAGGATCGTGCCCCGCGTCCGCCGCGCGACCACGACGACGAAGGCGGCCGGCCCGAGCGCCAGCCCGGACCCAACGCCCACCTGGGCCAGTTGCGCATCCGCGACCCGCGCCCCCGCGCGGCCGCTCCCGGCGGTCAGCCCGACCCGCTGCGCACCAGCATCGACTCGATGCGCACCAGCAAGCACAAGAAGAACAACAAAGGCCCCCGTGGTGGTGGCCAGGGTGGCAACGGCGGCGGTGCCGATCCGCTGCGCACCAGCTACGGCCGCATCGGCTGACCCCCTTCAAAAAGCCCCGCTCGCGGGGATTTTTGCTGGCGGCCGCTCGCCGGCCATCTCGGTCCAGGGCTTGACGGCGCCCCAAAAAACGTCGGGCTTGGCCGCTCAACCCGCCTCGGCCATCAGGCCGAAGCGCTCCGGGTAGGTGTAGGCCACAAAGTCATCGCCCCGCGCAAAACCAGCCAGCGCCAGCCCTGCCCGCTCGGCCAGGTCCACGGCCGCCGTGGTGGGCGCCGAAACCGCCACCAGCAGCCCGGCTCCGATCATGGCGGTCTTCTGCACCATCTCGAAACTGGCACGGCTGGTCACCAGCACCCAGCCCTGGGCCGGGTCGATACCTGCGCGACTCATCGCCCCGGCGAGCTTGTCCAGCGCGTTGTGGCGACCGATGTCTTCGCACACCTGCAGGATGTGGCCCTCGGCATCGCACCAGGCCGCCGCGTGCACCGCACCCGTCAACGCCTGGCGTGCCTGGCGCTCGCGCAACAACCGCTGCGCCCGCCCCGGTACCTGGGGCGGTACCGCCAGAGGGGGCAATGCACTTGGCAGCGTGCGGCGGACCTGGTCAAGACTTTCCGTGCCACACAGGCCGCAGCCGGTGCGGCCCGCCAGGTTGCGACGCCGCTCCTTGAGCCGCCACTCGCATTCGGCAGCCACCTCGAGCCGAACCTCGATGCCATCACAGGTGGGTTCTGCCTCGATGCCATAGACCTCGCTCGCATCGCGCACCAGCCCTTCGGTCAGCGCGAAACCGAGCGCAAACGCCTCCAGATCGGCCGGCGTGGCCAGCATCACGGCGTGCGAAATGCCATTGAACACCAGCGCCACAGGCGTCTCTTCGGCCAGCCAGTCGCCGCGCGAAACGGCCTGCCCACCGCGCCACGCAACCACACGGGCTGCGCGGACGCCTTCGGGCGTGCTCTCGCCCGGGAGGGCGCCTTCAAGGGTTGTCATGCTGTCTCCAGTGATCGACGCGGGGACACTCGCCAGGATCGCCGCACGGCTTCTTCACGATGCCCGGCCGGCGCCATGCACACCGCGCCGGCACGAAAGTGCGGGTGTGTATGCTGGTGAGGCATAGGGTAACCCAGTGCCCCTGCACGCTGGCCTGCCCCGCCGCCCCTTTTCACCACCTTTTGCATGCCCGCTGCCACCCCCACCCCCGACGAATCCCTGCCTCCTCGCTGGGCCACCCTGATGGTGGCCACGGCCAACGTACTCAACCTGGCGCAGCCCGGGCGCCACTTTTACGATGGCCAGAGCCCTTACCGGCAGGATGAGTTCGAGCGCAAGGTGAACTGGCTCGGCGAGCGCTTTCGCACCCTCAATGCCGATGTGCTGGCGGTGCAGGAAGTGTGGGACGAAGTGGCCCTGCGCGCCGCCATCGCCCGCAGCGGGCTGCAATATGGCTTCGTCGGTGTGCCCGGGGCTGAAAACGGTCCGGGGCAGCACGGTGCACAGGGCACGCCGCGCGTCGGCCTGGCCACCCGGCTGAAAGTGGCGCACACCGAATCGCTGGTCGACTTTCCGCCCGCCGCCGTCGTGCAGGTCCCCGGCCTGGGCGCCCATGGCCGGTTCGAGCGCCCGCCCCTGCTGGCCACCCTGCGCCTCAAACACGGACAACCCGTGGCGGTGCTGGTCGCTCACCTCAAGAGCAAGCGACCGAAATTCCTGCAGGACGCCGAAGGTCGGCCGCTCGAAGACCCCAACGACCCGGCGGTGCAGGCGGTGGCTTCGCTGCGATCGCTGATCATGCGCGCGGGCGAAGCCCTGGCGCTGCGGCTGAAGGTGGTGGAATTGCTGCACCGCACGCGGCTGCCACTGATCGTGATGGGCGATCTCAACGACAGTCCGCACAGCGTCACCACGCAACTGATCGCCGCCACCTCGCAAGCGGCCTACGACAAGGGCGCGCGCGACACCGCGCTGTACAACGCCTGGGATGTGCAGGGTGAAGGCGCCCTGCGCCGCGACGTGGCCTTCTCGCACATCCACCAGGGCTACCCCGAGGTGCTGGACCAGGTGCTGGTCAGCGAAGAATTCGTCGCCACCAGCCGCGCCAGCATCGGCGATGTGCGGCGCGTGGAGGCTTTCAACGACCACCTGCACGAAGGCCGTGAACGCTGGCGCAGCGACCATGGGTTCGTGCGCGCGCTGTTGCGTCTGCGGCTGGATGCGCCCGTCCCGGACGTTTAAACCTGTTCTAAGTGTCGGCGCCAAGAATGGCGGCGTCGGTGGCGGTTGCCACCGATCCACAACCCTCCAAGGAGTCCTCATGAGCAAGAACCTGATCGCCCTGCTGTCTGCTGCCCTGCTCACCGCAGGTGCCGCCCACGCGGCCACCAACACCCCGGCTGCCGCGACGGCGCCGGCCACACCGGCGACCGAGATGGCGAGTACCGCTGCCGCCCCGGCACCGGCGGTCCCGACTGCGGCCGAGAAGCCCGCCCACAAAGCGGTTACCCCGATGGCCCAGGAACACAAGAAAAAAGCCAAGAAGAAGCACGTGGCAGCCTCGAAGAAGCGCCACGAAACGCACGACGCTGTGAAGTCCTGAACCCTTCGAAACGGTCAGGCAAAAAAAGAGAGCGGATCATCCGCTCTCTTTTTTTTGGAGGGAAAGGAGCGCCCTTTCAGGCGCCCACCCAACGTCACTGCACGTTGCGGTAGTGACCGGGGAAGAGCTCGTTGAGCTTCATGCCGCTGTCGCCGTCGGCCACGATGTCGCCCGTGCGCAGCGCTTCGCGCAA